>NZ_MDSU01000018.1:0-300000 GCF_002119425.1 Desulfurella amilsii
CTGTGCGATACCAAAGAGGTGGATACAGCAGTTAGTGCTGCTCAAGATGCTTTTGAAAGTTTCAGAAAAACACCTGCATATGAGCGCTCACAAATACTAGATAAAGCAGCCAATCTAATTCTAAAGCGCAAAGATGAAATAGCAGCTGTGATTTGCAAAGAAGCAGGCAAAGCCTGGAAGTATTCTCTAGGGGAAGTAATAAGAGGCTACGAAACATTCAAGTTTGCAAGCTGCGAAGCCATACGCATACATGGTGAGACTGTGCCTTTGGATGCAAGCGCATCTGGGACAAACAGGGTGGGCTACTACATAAGGGTGCCAATGGGTGTGATTGCAGCTATTACACCATTTAACTTTCCCTTAAACCTCGTTGCACACAAAGTAGCACCAGCTATTGCCTCAGGCAATACAATTGTACTAAAGCCAGCTTCAACTACACCTGTTACGGCTTTGATATTAGCTGAAATTTTAGAAGAAGCAGGGTTGCCAAAAGGGGTGTTTAATGTGGTAATTGGCTCTGGCTCAAGCATAGGTGATTATCTTGTATCCCACCCAATGGTAAAGAAGGTAACATTTACAGGCTCACCTGCAGTAGGTGATTCAATCATTAGAAAAGCTGGCATAAAGAGAGTGACTCTAGAGCTTGGCAACAACTCAGCTACAATAATAGAAAAAGATGCTATAATAGATAAAGCTATCCCGCGATGCATTGCAAGTGCTTTTTCAAACTCAGGCCAGGTATGCATATCACTGCAGCGCATATATGTGCACAAGGATATAGCAGATGAGTTTAGCCAAAAATTCAAGCAAGCAACGCAAGCTTTAAAAGTAGGAAACCCTCTAGATCAAGACACAGAGCTTGGACCTATGATTGATGGAAAAGAAGCGCTAAGGGCAAAGTCTTGGATAGATGAAGCAGTCTCTCAAGGTGCAACGCTTGTATGTGGTGGAAAAGTCGAAGGCAGAACTTTATACCCCACAGTGCTGAAAAATACAACAAAAGACATGAAGGTGATGTGCATGGAAGTATTTGCCCCAATAGTATCTATTGTAGAGTATAATAGCTTTGAAGAAGCAATAAAGCATGTAAATGATTCAGACTACGGGCTTCAAGCAGGCATATACACAAACGATATAAGAAAAATACACTATGCTATAGATAACCTTGATGTAGGCGGTGTAATGATAAATGATACTTCAATATTTAGAGTAGATAATATGCCATATGGCGGCAATAAACTCTCTGGTATTGGCAGAGAAGGTGTGCGCTTTGCAATTGATGAGATGACAAATATAAAGATGGTAATGATAAATTTAGGATAAGTAAAGTGGAATAGATGAGAAGAAATGAATTTGAAGTTACAGATAAGACTAAAATAGAGAAAGTGCTTAATGAGTGTCCATTTTGTACGATTTCGTTCGTTGATTTTAACAATGAGCCATATGCAGCAACCGTGAATTTTGTTTATTACAGGGAACATATCTATTTTCATAGTGCAAATTATGGAAAGAAAGCTGATATTATCAAAATACGACCTTTGGTTTACTTTACAACATTTAAGGCTTATTCTTCAATTCCTTCATATTTTAAGAGCAAAAATATGGCTTGCTTTGCTGGACAACTCTTTGCTTCTGTTCATATAAAAGGAACAGTTAAAACAATACAAGATAACGATTTTAAATCAGAAATACTTATAGCTTTTATGAATAAATTCCAGCCAGAAGGTGGGTTTGAGCTTATTTATCCAGACAATGATTTGTATCAAGAAATGTTCAAAAAGGTTTCGGTATTAGAGATTGATATGATTGATATTAGTGCAAAATTCAGGTTCAATCAACATGAACCATACGAAGCCAAATTAAGTCTGTTGAAAAATTTAGAAAAAAGAGGAAAAGCAATAGATATTGAAACAGTCAAATTTATTCGGGAAAATAATTTGTATTGATTGGCCAAACAAAAATTTTAAAAGTTTTTAATAAGGAGGAAACAATAATGGCTTTTAAAAATGATGTATCATGGTCTAGCTCCTACACCCAGCTCTTAGACCAAAGCGGTATTAAAGAGTCCTATCTTTCATACTTCAGTGATGACTACAAGCTAAACATTGAGCCACAAGAAGCATTAATTGATACACAGGCAATTTTGGATGTAATCGCAAACCAAAAAAAGCAGGTAAGGTTTTTTAAGCAAAACGAAGAGATATTTTTTAAGGTTTACGCATTCTGCAAAATACCATTATACGAAGTACTGCCCATATTAAAGAACTTAGGCTTAAATGCACTCTATGAAGATTTCTTTGAACTAAACATTAAAGATAAAACGGTGCTTATCCAAAGGTACAACATAGAAAAGAGCTTTGAGTTTGATATTGAAAAAAACGCCCATCTTGTAGAAGAAAACTTTCTTGCAGTAATTGATAAAGTTGTAGAAAACGATGAGCTAAACTCACTTACTACAAAAGAGCTGCTTGACTATAAACAAATAGACTTGCTCAGAACCCTTGGCAACTATCTAATGCAGGTAGACTTTAGCGTCAAAAGAATCTCAATGCTTGGCTCACTTGTGAAGTACTCACACCTATCAAAACTCTTTATTGAAGCATTTGACCAGAAGTTTAACCCAACCATACAACAGCGCAACACAAAAGAAGTATTTGATAGGGTCTCAAAAGAGTTGGAAACAATAAACAACATACAAGACTATAAAATATTGAGCTCTATATTTAACATAATTGATTCAGCAATAAGGACAAACTTCTACAAACAAAAAACCTACCATTACATCTCGCTAAAAATAGACTCTTCTAAAATCTCAAAGATGCCTCTTCCAAGGCCGATGTATGAGATATACGTCCACTCTTTTTTAATGGAAGGCTGTCACTTAAGAGGGGGCAAAGTAGCAAGGGGCGGTATCAGGTGGAGCGACAGAAAAGACGACTTCAGGCTAGAAATCCTAGAGCTTATGAAAACGCAAATGGTAAAAAATGCGGTAATTGTGCCTGTAGGCTCAAAGGGCGGGTTTATCATAAAAAACACAAATGGCCAAGATATTCAAGAAAAAGCTATTGAGTCCTACAAGACACTCATTAGAGGTATGCTTGATATTACGGATAACTACTCAGGCTCAAAAGAGCAGCTAAGGCCAAATGATGCGGTGTGCTACGACGACTTTGACCCTTACTTGGTTGTAGCAGCAGACAAAGGCACGGCAAAGTTTTCAGATACAGCAAATGATATAGCGCAAAATGAGTACAGCTTCTGGTTAAAAGACGCTTTTGCCTCTGGCGGAAAGTTTGGCTACGATCACAAAGAACTTGGTATTACTTCAAAAGGCTCCCTTGTATGCACAAAAAGGCACTTTAGTGAACTAGGCGTCAAGCTTAACTCCACACCCATAAGCGTGGTTGGTGTTGGCGATATGGGCGGTGATGTGTTTGGCAATGCCATGATTGAGCTAAAAAACATACAACTAAAGGCTGCTTTTAACGATAAAGAAATATTCGTTGACCCAAACCCAGATATTGAAGCTTCGTATAAAGAAAGAAAAAGACTATTTGACAATGCCCTAACCTGGACTTTTTACAACAAAGATACACTCTCAAAAGGCGGCTTTGTATGCAAAAGGGATGAAAGAACCATTGTCCTTTCATCTGAAGCAAAAGTGTTTCTAAAAACCAGCCAAGACACAGTCTCATCAGAAGAGCTCATAAAAATGATCTTTAAAACAAATGCAGATCTTTTGTGGATGGGTGGGGTTGGCACTTATGTAAAAGCAAGCGATGAAACAAACGAAGATGCAGGCGATAAAACAAACGACAATGTACGCATAAATGCCAATGAAGTAAAAGCAAAAGTCGTAGGCGAAGGTGCAAACCTGGGCTTTACACAGAAAGCGCGCATTGAGTATGCACTGCTTGGTGGTAAAATTAACACAGACTCTTTAGATAACTCAGCAGGCGTGGATCTATCAGATCAGGAAGTAAACCTTAAAATTCTCTTAAACGACCTAATGGAATCTAAGACAATCAAAGACTTAGATGAGCGCAACAATACCTTAAAAAAACTAACCCCAGAGGTTATCCAAAGGGTGCTAGATCACAACTACATGCAAAGCTTAGCTGTATCGCTTGATGAGATAAGATCTAAAAAAGAGCCAGAGATATTCTATGAGCTTGTTGAGTTTTTTAAACAAAAAAAGCTATTTAGCGAATCTGAGTACTACTTTCCAAACAAGATAACACTGGCTTCCCGCATTGACTCTGGTGTTGGCTATACCAAACCAGAGCTTTCTATCATGCTGTCTTTGCTTAAGATATTTATCTTCACAAACCTCCTAAAAGAAACAAACTTTGACAAGTACCTTATAGATAAATACGCACTGCTTTATTTTCCGCCTTCTACAAGAGAAATTTACAAAGAACACATTCAAAGGCACCTTTTGAAGAAAGAAATAGGCTCAACCTACATTACAAACCTCATTGTAAACAGCAACGGCGTAGGCTCTCTAATTAAGATAAACATGCTTACAGGCCAGCCTTTTACCTCTATAATAAAAACGCTTATATTTATATACGATCTCTTAGATGTACAAAGCATAAGAAACGAAATATTCTCGCATGAGGGTAAAATCAATCAAGCAGTCATCTACCAAACAATCATTGATATGTTTTATGCAGTAGAAAGGCTTGCAACAAATCAACTGTACCTCTTTGGCGATTCAATCATAGAGTATGTCTACAAGCAAGAAATTTTGGGCTACATGGGCTACTATATAGACAATGCTATAAAAGAAGGCGTATTTAAATCAAAATATGAAGAAAAAACAAAAGAACTCTCTGCGTACTTTTCAAAAGAACTGTCTGAGAAAATTGCACAAATCTACTTTATAGATGATTTTATACTAGCCTACTATATAACCAGAAAAACGGATAAAAACTTCATCCAATCTGTCCAAACAATAGAAAAAGTAAACGAAACCTTTGGGTTCCAAAAAGTAATAAACTACATAAGCTCAATAAGGATTGTAAACGAGTGGGACCGATTTGCTCAATTTTCTATGATAAAAAAGTACACTATGTCTTTAGTAAAAATCACTATAAAAATACTTAATGACTTTTCAGGCAATACTGAGGCACTAATTGCTGCCAAAAAAACACTCTTTGACAGCTACATAAGTCAGCTAAATGACATATCCAAACTTGCTGCAAACAATTTGCACCCTATAGTGCTGCTGTATGATAAACTGGAAAGTTTGGTGTGAGGGGATTGAAAAATCTTTTTATTATGATACAATTCTTCATTGAGTAAAAATTCATTATATGTGTGAGGTTTTGATAAAAGCGTCATTTCTTTAGCAGCTATTTGTTGTGCTTCTTTTTTGGCTTATGGGTGCCCCACAGCACCTAAAAAGCCACTTACGAAAAAACCAGCACTACCAAAACAAAAAAGTCTAGAAATTTACCTAAAAAGATGTATATTTAATATAGTATGGTTGAGTTTATTCTATTTATTTTTGTAATGAGCTGTATAGGTTGTTTGATTATAATGGGTATAATCTACATATTTGTTGGCTTTTCCAAACTTATTAAGAAATTACTTTTTATCGCAGACATTCGCAAATTAAAAATTATTCATAAAGTTGGCAAGATTTTTTGCATTAAGAATTTAAATTTCAACAAAAGGCCTTTTCGCAGACACAGTTTATAGAGAAGATATTCAAACAGAAGATGGATACTTTAAATGGTTTAAAAACCATTTAAAATAGAGGTTATAATATTCGCTAAACTGTTGATATTTTGATTTTGTTTAATTGCTTGCTTCTAATCTCAATCTTAAGTCAAACATGGTAGATAGTTTTATCGTTCCTCCCACGTTTTTTGCTTTGATTAACGTATATATAATTGAATTTATTAAACTATGTTTCTTTTTTCTTCTTTTTTCTTCTTTTTTCTTCTTTTTTCTTCTTTCTTTTTCATTCTGTCAAAGCAGTCTTTCACTAATCAATAGGTCCACAAGGTAAACCATAAATCACCTTATAGTTTTTTAAAAAAATGATTTTCTAAAATTCTATTTTTTAAGGGTTTTATTTTATATTGACAAAATTGGTAAAATATAGTATAAGGGCTTCGTGTTTGAGCCCCGATAGCTCAGAAGGATAGAGCACAGGATTCCTAATCCTGGTGCCGCAGGTTCGATTCCTGCTCGGGGCACCAAATTTGAATCTTTTTTACCATCAAAAACATTATTAGTAATGTATGGGGAATATATCTTTAGATTTACTAAACACATATTCTAGATAAAAGTATAATTGTTATGACTGAATATATTCGTAGGTTTTTATTATTAGCGATCAAAAATTATTTTTAATTTAGTCAAACTCAGGGTTATCTTGTATCTTGTATTTTATTTGAATTTGGTTAAAAAAAAGATAAAATATATATAAGTCGAGGCTTTAGGTAGCTAAAGCGCGGGGGACCCAATTTAATATGGGGCGAATTCCTCAGTTTGAGGATAAGGCACTCATAAGCTCGAGCCCGTCAGCTAACCTCGTAGACTTTTATGAGGGTGCAAAATTAAACATTTCTACATGCCCCTCTAAGCAAAAAAGGAGGGTTTTATGTTTTTATCTTCATCATTTTCCCTGTTTGTGGTCAATTTTATAGGCTCTTGTTTTCACTTAATAAATATAGAAGTAAAACAGCGCAGATTTTGTTTTTTAAACGCTAAAATTAAGACTTAAAATATATAAGATAATGAATAATAGAGGTGATTTATGCAAATTGCTGACATTGTTGAGTTTGTAGTTTTCGTAGTTTTATTAACAGCTCTAGTAAAGCCTCTTGGTAATTATATAACTAAAGTATTTGAAGGCGAAAAGACATTTTTATCTCCAGTTTTTCAACCAATAGAAAATTTAATTTACAAAGTATCTGGAATAGATCCTTCTCATGAAATGGACTGGAAAGAATTTGCTATTTCAATGCTTATTTTTAATGCTATAGGTTTTGTGGTTTTGTTTTCAATCTTAATTTTTCAACAATTTTTACCTTTAAATCCCCAACATTTTAAAGGTTTTAATTTAGATTTAGCATTTAACACAGCTGTAAGTTTTATAACAAATACAGACTGGCAAGCTTATTCTGGAGAATCAACTGCAAGCTATTTTTCTCAGATGTTAGGACTTGCTGTGCAAAATTTTCTTTGTGCTGCTTATGGGATTGTTATATTACTAACTGTAATTAGGGGTTTTGCAAGAAAACAAACTTCTAATTTAGGTAATTTTTGGGTAGATTCCACAAGAACTACACTTTATATTTTACTGCCTTTATCAATTATTGCTGCAATTGTTTTGATGAGCCAGGGCGTAATACAAAGTTTTAGCCATTATAAAACAGCCCAATTAATTGAAGCCTACACCAATGGGGCAAACATTGTAAAAACACAAACTCTGCCAATGGGTCCAGTTGCTTCGCAAGAAGCCATAAAGCTACTTGGGACAAACGGCGATGGATTTTTTAACGCAAGCTCAGCACATCCTTTTGAAAACCCTACACCTTTTACAAATTTTTTTGAAGCTTTTTTAATTATTTTAATCCCTGCAGCCCTTACATATGCATTTGGAAAGATGGTAAAAAATAAAAAGCAAGGTTGGGCCATCTATTTTGCAATGTTATTTATGTTTGTTGTGTTTTTAGGGATTCAGTATGCAGCTAATATTGGGCAAGATCCTCTTGTGTCTGCCCTGGGTGTATCTGGTCATTATATTGAAGGTCAAGAAGTAAGGTTTGGTGTAGGTGGCACCACGTTGTTTTCAACTACAACTACAGCAACTTCATGTGGTGCAGTTGATGCTATGCACGACTCGCTTTTGCCTATTGGAGGAATGATCCCAATGCTTTTGATCCTGCTTAGCGAAGTAGTTTTTGGAGGTGTGGGATCTGGCCTTTATACAATGATAGCTTTTATCATCATAGCGGTATTTGTGGCTGGTTTGATGATTGGGAGAACGCCAGAGTTTTTAGGTAAAAAAATAGAAGTAAATGAGATGTGGATGGCAGTTATTGTAGCTTTAACATCTGGGATAATAGTGTTAATTTTTACTGCCATTGCCTTAGTTACAAAATCCGGTGTAAGTTCAATATTAAACCCAGGCCCACATGGACTTTCAGAAATACTTTATGCTTATGCTTCAACAGCAAATAACAACGGAAGCGCCTTTGCTGGATTAAATGCAAATACAGCGTTTTATAATATAACTACTGCGCTAGCTATGCTAATTGGCAGGTTTGTGCCAGCAGTAGCTATTATTTATATGAGTGGGCGTTTAGCACAAAAAAAATACACACCACCAAATGTGGGTACTCTGCCAACAGAAAAGTTGCCATTCATTTTATGGTTAATCCTTGTGATAATTATTGTGGGTGCATTGACATTTTTTTCTGCTCTAGCATTAGGTCCATTTTTGGAAAATATTTTAATGCTTAGGGGTGTATAGTATGGAAGTAGAGAGGACTTCATTATATAGCTCTGATTTATTTAAAACAGCTGCTATTAATGCAATAAAAAAATTGAATCCAAAAAGTTTAAAATCAAACCCTGTAATGTTAGCTGTAGAAATTGGAAGCATATTAACTACAATAGAGTTTATAATGGAATTAATTGGAATAAAAGGTGGGTCTGTATGGTTTACTGGATGGGTGTCGTTATGGCTGTGGTTTACTGTAATTTTTTCAAATTTTGCCGAAAGTTTATCTGAAAGCCGAGGAAAGGCGCGTGCAGAAACTCTGAAAAAGACAAAAACTGAAATCATTGCTCACAAATTAAAAGAAGCAAAGCTTGATGCACAATATGAAGACATGTCTTCCACACAGCTTGAAAAAGGTGATTTTGTGCTTGTAAAAGAAAATGAGTTGATCCCAAGCGACGGTGAAATTGTTTTAGGTGCTGCCCTTGTCAATGAATCTGCCGTAACAGGCGAATCTGCACCGGTTATAAGAGAAGCAGGTGGCGATAGAAGCGCTGTTACTGGTGGCACTAAGGTAGTTGCAAACTCTATTGTGGTAAAAATAACTACAAACCCTGGAGAGACATTTTTAGATAGAATGATTTCTATGGTTGAAGGTGCAAAGCGCAGAAAAACACCAAACGAAGTGGCACTCGGAGTACTGCTTATTTCTTTGACAATTGTATTTTTGCTGGTAGTTATAAATTTAAGAGCCTTGTCTGTATATTCGCTAAATTCTATCGGTCATGGTGAGCCTGTTTCATTTGTAATACTGATTGCATTGTTTGTGTGTTTAGCGCCAACTACCATCGCTGCGCTTTTGCCTGCAATTGGTATAGCTGGTATGGATAGGCTTTTTAGAAAGAATGTCGTTGCGCTTTCTGGTAAGGCAGTAGAAGCAGCTGGGGATGTAAATGTACTGTTGCTTGACAAAACTGGTACTATAACATTGGGCAACAGACAGGCTTCAGAATTTATACCCGTTGATAACCATACTGAAGAAGAGTGCGCAAAAGCAGCCCTGTATTCATCCATAGGGGATGAAACTCCAGAAGGCAGAAGTATAATAGTACTGGCAAAAAGAAAATATAGCCTTAGGGCTAAAACGCTCACAACTGGTACTAAAACTATACCTTTTAGTGCTCAAACAAAAATGAGCGGGGCTGATATTGATGGTCATGAATACAGAAAAGGTTCCTTTGAAGCTATGAAAGATTATATAGTGCAAAATGGTGGCCAAGTGCACAAAGAACTCGAAGAAATTGTAGAAAAGACTGCAAAACAGGGTGCAACACCATTTGTTGTATCGGTTGATAATAATATTTTTGGTGTGGCAGTCTTAAAAGATATTTTAAAAAAAGGTATTAAAGAGCGTTTTGCTCAGCTTAGAAAAATGGGTATCAAAACTGTCATGATAACAGGAGATAACCCTCTAACAGCAGCAACTATTGCAGCAGAAGCTGGAGTGGATGATTTTTTAGCCGAAGCCAAACCGGAAGACAAATTAGGGTTAGTAAGAGAGTATCAGTCTCAAGGATTAATGGTTGCCATGACAGGTGATGGTACAAATGACGCCCCCGCTTTAGCTCAAGCCGATGTGGCTGTGGCCATGAATACTGGCACTCAAGCAGCAAGAGAAGCTGCAAATGTGATTGATCTTGATTCAAACCCAACTAAACTTTTAGATATCGTAGATATTGGTAAGCGCATTTTAATGACAAGAGGAGCTCTTACGACATTCAGCATATCCAATGATATTGCAAAATATTTTGTTATTATACCAGCAGCTGTGGTATCAATATACCCGCAATTAAATGTGCTCAATATATTGCATCTTGCAAATCCATATTTAGCAATTCTCTCAGCTGTAATATTTAATGCCGTAATTATACCTATACTTACGCCACTAGCTTTAAAAGGTGTGTGGTATAAACCAATGCCTGCAGAAAAATTGCTTATATATAATTTATTGATTTATGGCGGTGGTGGTTTAATTTTACCATTTATTGCAATCAAATTAATATATGTACTTCTAAGTGTATTCATTTGAGAGGTTTGACATGAAAAATATTAAACAAGGATTCATAGTATTTGTGTTTTTATTTATAATAACAGGCGTTATGTATCCTATGATAATAACATTAATTGGTCAAATTGCCTTTAATAAACAGGTAAACGGTAGCTTGATTTATAACAATAACCATATACCAATTGCATCAGAACTTATTGGACAACCATTTCAAAGCCCAAATTTTTTCTGGCCAAGACCATCTTCAACTCCAGATTTTCCATACAATGCTTTAGCTAGTGGAGGTTCAAACCTTGGTCCAACAAATACTGAACTAATAAAGCGTGTGCAAGAAAGAATAAAATACTTAAGAGAAAATGATTTAAAAGGTCGGGTACCCTCTTGTCTAGTTTTAGGATCAGGCAGTGGCCTTGATCCAGATATTACACCTTCTGCAGCGCTTGCTCAAATACCAAGAATTTCTAAGTATACGCATATACCTAAAAATGTATTGACTGAATTAGTTGAAAAACATATTAAAAAAAGACAATTAGGATTTTTAGGCTCAGATAGTGTAAACGTTGTTGAATTAAATTTAGCACTAATTGGGGCAAAAAAACAATATGGCAGAAGATGATATAAAAAGACCTTCTCCAGAAGAATTATTAGAAGTTGCCAGCAAGGAAACAGATACGCAAAAAAAAGGCAAGCTTACGATATATTTAGGTTATGCTCCAGGTGTTGGAAAAACATATGCTATGCTGTATGATGCGCATTTAAGAAAAAAAGAAGGTGTGGATGTTGTAGCAGGCTACGCAGAAACACACAATAGACAAGAAACAGAAAAACTACTCAAAGGACTAGAAGTAATAGAACCTTTAATTGTTGACTATAAAGGACTTAAACTGAAAGAGGTTAATTTTGAAAAAATTTTAAAACGCAAACCTCAGCTTGTAATAATTGATGAGCTTGCCCACTCAAACCCCCCAGATTTTAAAAACGCAAAGCGCTATCAGGATGTTGAAGAAATTTTAAATGCTGGTATTGATGTCTATACAGCATTGAACGTTCAACACATAGAAAGTCTTAATGACTTGGTATTCCAGATTACAAATACCGCTATAAAAGAAACAGTGCCGGATAAATTTATAGAACTAGCAAGCGAAATTAAATTATTAGATTTAACTCCAGAAGAATTATTGAAAAGGCTCAGTGACGGCAAAGTGTACGTAAAAGATATGGCCCAGGCTGCTGTCAAAAAATACTTTAGATCGGGAAACTTACTTGCTCTTAGACAAATTGCACTAAGAGTGGTCGCTGACAGTGTAGATGATAAAATGCGCACATACATGAAGCAACATGCTATAGCAGGGCCCTGGTCCGTTAAAGAAAAGGTTCTTGTAGGTATATTTGCAAGCCCTTATGCAGAACAGCTTGTAAGAGCCACATACAGGTTTGCTACAGAAATAGAGGCCCAATGGATTGCAATTCATATTGAAACTCAAAGAAACCAAAACTTTACAGAACAAGAAGAAGCCTGGTTAAATAAAGCGTTTGATTTAACAAGGAGTCTAGGTGGACAAATTGTATGGATAAAAGGTGATGATGTAACAACAGAAATGATAAATTATGCAAAATCTCAAAATGTTACCAAAATTGTTATTGGTAAACCAAGAAAATTTAGTATCTTTTCGCCGTCAATTCCAGAAAAATTAATAATGCAAACCGAATTTATAGATGTTTACCTTATCACACCAAAAGAAAAAAAAGCTCAGGAATTTTTGAAAAAGAAAAAATACAGTTTTCAAAAAATCAAACAGTATTTTTACTCCACAGCAAATATAATCTTAGCCACAATTTTAGGTTTAGCTTTAAAAAATCACTTAAGCCATTCAAGTTTAATGGCAATATTTTTGGCTGCGCTTTTTAGCAATGCTCTTATGTTTGGAATTTCTCCAGTGATTGCATCTATAGTATTGAGTGTATTGATATTTGATTTTTTCTTTATACCTCCAGAGTATACTTTTTATATTTTTAACTTCAATTATTTAATTTCGTTTTTGGTTTATGCTGTAGTTATAGTTTCTGTTTCAACTCTTGCTACAAAACTTAAAACCAAAATGAAACTTTTAAAAGAAATCCAACTTAGAGAATCAAGCCTTTATGAGTTAAGTAATAACCTTGTAATGGCCAGCACAAAAGAGCAAGTGTTATCTATCCTGATAAACCGCATAAAAAAACTATTTAATACTGAATCGGCAATATTTGTTGCAGATGAAAACAATAAATTAAAATTAGGGGCAAAAACTAAAACTTTTGATATAAACTCTGAATCTCAAGGTATAGCAAGCTGGTGTTTTATTAATAAGAAAAATGCAGGTTTTGGTACAGAAACTATAGCCAACGCAAGCGCACTCTATATACCTATGATTACAACAAACGCTATATTTGGAGTAATAGCGATAGAATTAAAACAGATAAACAAGCATTTAACAATTGATGAAAGGGTTGCACTAGATGCCATATCGCACCTTGGGGCAATAGCTCTTGAGAGGCTAAAACTAATGCGCTGTAGTTAAGTTTGTAGTTTGAATTTTATTTTTATTAATAATTTTTGAGAGCTTTTCGTGTATATTCGGTATATTTATTACAAAAATGTCTTTGTATTGCTTTTGCAGTTTGTCCTGTGAGCTTTTTAGTAAAAAAATTAAAATTTTGTGATTATTTTCCTCTGCAAAATCTGCAATTGCCTCACAAAGTTTCATTTTAGTTAATACTCCGTAATTTTTACCCATTACAATCGCGCTTAAGTTTGTCTTGCTATTAGACAAGCTCCAAGTGCCCCAGTAAAGCTTGACAATTCATGAGTGGCAATAGGCGAATTAATTTGATTTTCTAAGACTTTCAAAACCCCTATATTTTTAGCTACTCCACCTGTTAAAACAACTTTTGGTTTACCACCGACTCTTTTATACATACTTGCAATGCGTTTTGCAATAGACTCGCAAAGGCCAGCTATGATATTAGCTCTATCTTCTGACTTTGCAACCAATGAAATTACTTCTGACTCTGCAAATACGGTGCATATACTGCTTATATTGGCAGGTTTTTTTGACTGTAGGGCGAAATTGCCAAACTCCCCAATATCACACATTAAAGCTTTTGCCATAACATCTAAAAATCTACCAGTACCTGCAGCACATTTATCATTCATAACAAAATTTACAACATTTCCGCTATCATTTAAGACTATAACTTTACTGTCCTGGCCGCCAATATCTATAACAGTACTTACATCATTAATCAAAAAATGTACGCCTTTTGCATGACAAATAATTTCAGAAATAGCTTTTTTGGCAAAATCTATGCTTTCTCTACCATACCCGCAAGAAACTACATTTTTTATATCAGCTTCTTTTAAATTGTTTTTTTCTAAAATCTCTCTGTATATGGCTGTTGCAACCTGTTTTGAGCTGTATCCTACATTTGCAATCAGTTTATCTATTATATTTTTTCTTGGATCCATAAGCACAATTTTTGCAGTAGTTGAACCAATATCAATACCAATATACATTTTCAATTCCTTAATTGACTTATAACTTCCATAAATGAACTAATGCGGTTTTCCACTTGGGCCTGGGCAAATTTTCTCTCATCTGCCATGTCTGCTTCGATAAACAGCGTAGGAATGCCTCTTTTTTCCTGTATGATGCGCGCAATATCGTATTGACCAAAAGAATACGGTTTACAACTGCGATTTGAGTGCAAAACTACACCGTCAATAGAATATTTGTCGATGAGCTTAATAGCTGACTCTGCCATTTTATCCGTTCCAATATTTAAATAAACACGGGCGTAAGCTTCACCCATAGTTTCTAAGAAATTATTTTCATCGACATAATCTACCACACTACACCAGCTTTGTGTGTAAGTATCCGCAACTAATGCTCCGCCATATTTAGCAAATGTATTTGAAAGCCATCTCATCTTGTACCAAATTGGCAAATTATCCCATAAAAGCCTATATTTTTCATTTTCTACAGCGGGAATTTTATTTTTTATACGCTCTTTTAATTCCTCCAGCAAGGTTTGATAATAATCAACAACTATCTTCTTGCCTCTTAGTGTTACAATCAATGCTAAATGTATAAAAGCATCAAATGCGGTTAAAGGACTAGGCTTTTGCATTGCGCAATCTAAAACCTCCTGCCAGATTTTCATTGCTTTAACAGATAATTTACCAACTTCTTGCATTTTGTCGTAATCAAGTTTTTTCTTTGTTACTTGTTCTAAAAATCCTATGTATTCTTTGGTTTGAGACTTTAAATACTTCTTTGCAGAATCATCTAAATCTACATGACAAAACGGTGTATCGTATATAAAAAGTGGCACATTAAATTTTCTTGCCTGAATTTCGTACCATTTTTGTACCGTTGCGCATATGTTATTGCAACAAATTAACATATCAGGTTTTGGTAAACCACCTATAGGGCTTTGGCGTGTAATGGATGAAGTTATATCAAGTTTTGCGTAGGAACATACATCACTGGAGTATCCTAATCCTTCTGCGTATTCTGACAATTTAGCACCTATTTTTGATGCTCCAATCATAGCTCCATGATTTTCCGGGTATACTGGTATAATGCCAATTGCAATAAGCGGCTCCACAGGTCCACCGCTTGTAATCCATGCTATTTTTTTTCCAAAATATTTTGCATACTTTGCGCCTAAATAGTATTTTTTCATAATTTTTTTCATTTTGTCTACCGATTTTATTCTATTTTCCATTTTAATCCCCTAACATCTCAATAAAAGTTTCAAGTCTTGTTTTTGTTTGCTCATCAAAAACGTTTTGGTTTTCAATTTCTATCAAAATACTAGGAATACCGACCTTTTCTAATGTTTTTTTTTGATCGGGGTAATCAAACGAATGTGGTTCGCAAAACTTGATAAATAAAAATATTACACCATTAGCATTATGATTTTCTATTATTTTTTTAAGATAATCAAGTCTGTATGAAGGATTTACGTATTTAGTAGGACAAATTGGTCTTTTTATAAATCTATCGGCTAAAGCATTGATGGGTTTTCCAGTTTGCTCAACTAACTGTTCAAAAAACCTTGTGCCACTGCACAAATCATCCCATACGATTGATGCATTTTTATTTTCTATTGTACCAAAAATATCAGGATGCACACATATACTACCAGATAGAATAATACGTTTTGTTTTATTAGCTGGTGCAAGAGTAATGTTTTTAATAATAGATGAGCTTATATCTATGAATTCCAACGGATCCATAATAAAGGAAGCTTTAACTATTTTTGATAAATCAGCATAAGTTATAGCAAAAGGGCAGGTTGATTTAATATTATAAAGATCCAGCAAGTTTTTTCTTAGATTATTGTAAATCTGGATAGATTCATTTAATTTACCGGTGCTTATTTTAATGTTTTGCTCGCGCTCAAGTTTTGTTTTAAAATCTTCTAAAATATCTACAAAATACTCTTTTGATGATTGAGTGTTGAACTTTACAGGTAAAATTAAATCAAAATGTTTAAAGCTGAGTCTCATCCTAAATATGTCCGATAACTTTTGCATTGAGTCACAAGTATGCAAAAACAAAAAAGCATTTAAAAAATCAAGTTTTTTGGACAAGCTATCTTCAAGTAGCGTTCTTACTATAGCACAGGCGTAAGATTGCAGATGTATGTCAGATAGAGATATGTTACTGGATAGGCCTATAATTCTTGCTGGGTGAAAACCACCTGCATGTATAATCTCAAGCGGGGCATAAGTACAGCTATAGCCCATAATTTTTCTTGATTTTGATAAATTACTTAAATATTCATATGGGTTTTGTACGATAGAATCAATTTTTCCCATTATTTTTTTCATTCTCTTTTTCCTCTAATAATTTGCAGTCTATTTTACCAATTTTAGTACGTGGCAGCTGAGTAAATTCAATATCATAAGGCACACTCCATACATTTAAGTGTTTTTTACATAAAGCTATTAGCTCCTTTTTTAAAGATTCTGTATCGTTTATTTGATGCTTTAACTCAATAAAGGCTTTAATTCTATGCATTTTATAAGGATCTTTTACGCCAATTGCGCAGGAAAACTTAACATTTTCATGTAAGGTTAAAACGCTTTCTATTTCTGTTGGATAAACATTCATGCCAGAAACTTTTATCATTCTTTTTAGCCTTTGTTTAAAGTAAAAAAATCCATCTTCATCCATATAACCTAAATCTCCTGTATGTAACCATATTTTACCATCATTATGAGTTTTTAGTACATTTTTTGTTTCTAGTTCATTGTTTAGATAGCCCTTCATAACACACGGACCGCTAACACAGATTTCACCAATCTCGTTTGGTTTTAAGTTTTCAAGCGAGGCAGGATCAATTATCTTCATTTGCATATCAGGAAAAGGAATGCCTATTGAGTTTGACTTATATTTATCAAGAGGTATAGCCGCAATTGCTGTAACTGACTCAGTCAAGCCGTAGCCCTCTCTTAATTTAGCCGATGAGCCGCTTTTTTCTACTAAAGCATCAAAATCTTTCTTTATATGCTCTGGTAGCATATCAGCACCAGAAAAAGCTCCATTTAAAAAACTAAAATTGATTTTTCTAAAATCTTTGTTATCAAGCAAAGCTTTATACAAAGTAGGAACACCCACCAAAAATGTAGGTTTTTCTTTTTTTATCAGTTTAATTACATTATTTAAATCAAAATTCGGCACTAAAATTGCCTGTGCACCACCCATTAAAACGGCATTAATGCATACACTGAGCCCAAAACCATGGAAAATAGGCAGTATCGCAAGTATTTTATCACTTTTACTTAAATTTGCCCATGTGCTTACTTGTATAGCATTTGCTATCAAGTTGTAATTGGACAGCTCTATGCCTTTTGGTTTGCCCGTTGTGCCACCGCTGTACAAAATGACTGCTGTGTCGGAATATTCTTGTTTTGGTTTTATATCAATATTTAAATTTTTTTGTTTAATGGCACTTTCAAATGTGGTATTTGTATTAGCAATTTTTTTGGATTTTTTAAATACGTTATAGGCGATTTTTAGAAAAAACGGCATAAAAGTAGAAATATTTGTCTGCATAATAGTTTTTAATGGTGTTTTATTGTTTATAGGCAAAACCTTATTTGCAAATATATCAAGCGTTATAGCAAATGTTGAATTACTTATGTTTATATAATTTGTAATCTCATCCTCACTGGACAAAGGATGAATAAAACTTGCAATGGCGCCAATTTTGTTTATCGCATAAAAAGCTATTACAGCTTGGGGGCAAGTTGGCAATATAATGCTAATTCTATTATTTTTATCAATCCCAACTCCTTTTAAATAGAAGGCAAATTTATCAATGTAGTATAACAGTTGTTTATATGTAATAACTCTACCAAAATAACTAAAAGCGACACTATCTTTATGCGTTAAACATGAGCTTTGTATTGCTTCATACAAACTAATTTGTGGATAATTTAGACTTTTTGGTATACTACCGTAATGTTTTAACCAAATTGACATATAAATCCCCTTATCATTCTATCTGAAGCATTGTAAATGTGTTTTTTTGCTTGGATTTTGAAATATATAGCACCTCATTGGTTGTTAATTGCTTTATTGTTTAATGTAATGTTTTAATATCATCAATCACCACTATATTTAAAAAAATGCAAAGCACCTACATTAAAACCACTAATATTAACCTTTATTCTTGCAACAGCCAAAGCACTAAACAAAGCAATTATTATCGAAAACACCACATTTAGCACAAACACAAGCCTTGGAAATTTCAAAGCAATACTTTTAAATTTGTTAGTACTATCAATAACGTTAATGTTAAACTTTCTTGTTAAAAAAAAGAATAAAATAACGTATATGGCAGGCAAAAAACTCAGTTCGTAAAATGGAATAATTTTGTAAAAAGACACAATACCAATCAAAAACAACCAAACAGGCCATATTATAAATGATGCCACAAACATTGATAGTGCAATAAATATTGACTTCAAGCAAATTCCCCAAGTATAAAGTTAAGCTATTTGTGCTTTACTTCAAAAACACACTCATTAAAACCCTGGGTTATACACTGAGTCTTTTTTGGCTCCCAACTTCCTCCTAAAAATTCCTCAAGCATGCCAGCAATGGTTCCGCCAAGTGGCAAACATGTAGGTTTTTTACTTTCTATTCCTTCTGCAAAAACAGAGTGTTCTAATTTCAAGCTTGCCACTGATTCTTTTAAAGTAAATTCTTTAACTATGCATTGCTTTGATTCTTCAAAATAAGCTATTATGCATTCTCTTGCATCATCAATGCTTAAATTTTCCCCAATAAGTTCCTTTATATGGCTTGCTGCCTTTTTGCCCGCTTTTTTACCGCTTAAAATAAACATACCGCCAAGACCAAAACCAGCCAATTTTATCAACTGTGAAAAAAAATCCCTAAAAACATTTTTTGGTAAAATAAAGCCCTCTTGTTCAACGTACTGAGCTGTTTTTATCCTAATATCTTCTTTTTGCATAACCCCCTCCAAACAATGTAGAAGAAGTTTTAACTTCTTCTACATAAATCGATTGATTAAAATTTGTAGCCTACTTGAGCCCAAATACTATGATCTGTGCTATTTTTTTTGTCAAATGTGCTTGAATAGTTAATATTTGCAGATAACTTATTTGATATAAGCGCATCTACTCCTACTTTTACAACTCCCCAGTTTCTAGAATAATCTGGATATTTACTTGTTAGAGCTATAGAAGGCTCGTCTTGAAAATAGCTGTCAAATTCTCCGCCTGCACCGTTTAACTTGGATTTCATTTCTACAGAAACACTTGGAATGATCGTCATAGCCCCTAAACTTGCTTCATAATTAACTTTTAGTCCCACTGTGCCAAGCAATAAAGACAAGTTTTGCCTATCTACTGACATATTTAGTGCAGGATCCCCAGTTAAATCATATGAGTGTATACTAGTGTTTGTTGCGCTAATTCCAATACTTGGTATAAAGCTGAAATTATTCAACTTAAATATGTAACCACCGTTTGCGCTTAAGTTTAAATAGTTGCCTTTTACGCTTGAATTACTAATGCTGCTTATAACGCCTGGGTGTGATATTTTTGTAAAATCAGCTAGGCCGTAGTCAAGTTGAGCATTTAAGAAGAAATTATTGAGTTTATACAAACTGTATAAAGCAAGCTGATAAACATTTGCTTCTAATGTGCCAGCAGAATCATTTAAACTTGCATAGTTGTTTCCGTAACCAATTGATGCTCCAATCAAAAGATTTGGGTTTATCCAATAATCTGCACCTAAGGCAAAGGTGCTTATATTGTAGTTAAACCCTATTGTGGAGTCAGAATCATCTCTCCAACCTGAATTATAATTTCCTGTAATATAGAAGTTAGGTCCACCATTTTGATCGTTTAAATTTGTAATAGCTTGATTAGATGAATTATCTCCAATAAAAGTCTCAATTCTATTGTTAATTAGCGAGCTAAAAGCGTCCGCGTTTGCTTCAATTAGTCTTGCTGGGACAGTTAAAGAATAAAAATTTTTGACTGCGCTTGACACATATTGGGCAATTATGCTGTGTGTATAGGCAGTTGGATGCACGCCATCCCAAAATAAATAATAAGAGTAGTTAGGGTCTCCATTTAGATAGGCTTGCATACCTTCTTCGTTTATATTTACTATGCCGTAGGCTCCTGGATTACTGACCAGTTCCTTAAACAACACTTCACCATTGAGGGTTATAATATTTAGACCCGTTTGATTGTGAACGCTAGAGAGTGCTTGTTGTAAATAAGTATTATAAAGTTGAGTGTATCCAGCTGCTAAAGCTTGAGCCTGAGCTCCCCCTTGTATTGCAGAAGGCGTATCTTGTATCGGTGGAAGAGTCAAAACAACTACTTGTTTTGCCCCAAGCATAGACATTTCAGTTATGCCTTGAGCCACCTGAGGCACTGCGGTTTGCACGGCATTACCAATTAATATACTCATAGCTTTACTTACATCACCGGTTTGCGTGTAAACTGAATTTATTTGACTTAGCATGGTAGGAGAGATTCCAGAATTGATAACGTCTGATAATGTTGATTGGCCGGCTATATATTGTTGAAGAGTTGCCGCTTGATTTGCTGTTACAAAAAAATTATTTGCACCTATCCAGACACCAGCTAAATCGCTTGATTTAAATCTACCACCTGATGCTGCAAATTGTTGAATTTCAGTCAAAAAACTTGGCAACTGGGGAGTAGTAAACAATGGTGCAAAACTACTCCAAGCCGTGTTTTCAAGGTTATTAAATGTTCCAGGTTGTCCGTTTAAACCCTCAGCGCTCAAGGGTCCAGTAAAAGCTCCCCCAACGGAAAAATCGTTTGATGGTATAAAACTAAAGTTTGATACTATAGGGAAATCCTCTGCCCAAACAGGACCATTTGAAAATCTATTGCCTACATATGGCAATGGTGGTAATGGATAACCTGTTAGTTTTGGTATATTACCATTATCACTTAAACTATCCCCAAAAACATACCAATTTCCAAAAGCTTGTGCGTACTTAACATTAGCTAATATTAGAAAAATAAGCAAAAACACTATTAATTTGCTTTTATTTTTCAACATTTTCGTCACCTTTTAAAACACATACGTAACGTTTAAACCATATCCCCAAATGTGCGCTTTAGCATTAATATCTGTAGATTGTTGAGGCAATATACCAGGTATAGCATATGCAGCATTTAAGTTCTGAGAATTAGTTACGTTTCGGTTTCCTGCTGTGGTTGAATAAAACACATCTGTGTCAATTTTCCAGTGTTTAAAGTTTAGACCAACACCACCTGTAAACACATATTTATTAGCATCAGGCCACTGAGCATCAAATGTAGATGATGGAATTGGTGTAGGATCATAATAAAAACCGCCACGCAAAGCTAGCATTTCAATGGGTTTATACTCAATACCAAATTTGATTGTATTTGTATCACTCCAGTTTCTTGGAAAATACTCACTTGATTTAAGTCCAAATAATGGCTGACTAAAGTTTACGGTATACCCGCCAACCACACTCCACCTTGTCCACAGCCAATCAACTTCAAATCGTAACTTATCAGAAGGTTTTATGTTAACACCCAATTGAAACTGATCTGGTGCATCAACATAGGTTGAAGCGCTTAGCTGCTGGTTTAAAATACTTGCAGTAAGTGGGTTTGTGTATTGCACCTGCGCTGTTCCTGTTAGATGTGTGTGAGTCATGCTCCTGTATGTGGCGCCAAGCGTGAGCCAATCTGTAGGCTTATACATTACACCTAAATTCCAAGAAAAATTATGGTCATCAGCCAAGTTTGTTTTTACTGCAGCATTGCTTGTTAAAGGCAAACCAGTTTGGGCGCTTTCTTGTGCAGTTGCAAGCGGCACGCCAAATGCATATCTTTGAACACCGCTTTGTGTTGTACCAATATTTATAGTAGCGCCAACAAAGAGATTATCTGTAATTTTGTACCCAGCGCCAAAGGCAAATACCTCTCTATAATACCACGATTTATAAGAATCATATGAAAGTGGATTTAATGGACTGTTTGTAAAACTAATAGACAACCCATAGGGCACATAAACTCCAAAACCTAATGTGAGTTTTTTACTAACAGGCAAGGCTATGCCAAAATTTGGGATAGTCATTGTTGCGGAATTGTCTGTAAAAGACCCAAAAGATGTACCACCGGGGCTTACTCCAATTGGAGAGTTAGGGTTTGGTGTAGGGTAAACACCAAGAGGTTCTACACTCATACTGTTTACAGTTAAAAATGGTTTTACGTTTTCAAAGCCTAATGTAACTTCTGGCTTGTTTATTTGGGCAAGTCCTGCTGGGTTGTAGTATAAGGCAAACGGGTCATCTGCCCACGCTGCATAAGCACCACCCAAAGAAGTAGCTTTTGCTCCTATTCCGTATGTGTCAACATTGCCAGCAAATGCTCTTGATGACAGCAATAACCCAACTGCTGCAAGGATTGCAACTTTAGATAACCTTTTCATAAAACCCCCTATTAGATAAAATTTTAATTAAACTTATACAAAAAAATTTAATAAAAGTCAATAGTAACTTAATTATTCTAAATTAAACTATATCTTAAAAAATAATATTGACATTTACGTAAAAGATTGGTATATTTTATTAACATTGAAACGGGGAGGGAATTTATGGAGAGTTGGCCTTTTAAGTCGCTGCCAGATATGGTGAGGCAAAATGCGCTTGTCTTTAAAGACAAAATTGCAATAGCGTACAAAAAAGGTAATGGTGTAACAAAATTCACTTATGAAGATTTTTACAGGTTTACTTTGATGGTATCAAGGGGGTTGAGAAAATTAGGCGTAAATACAAAAGACAAAGTTGCAATTTTATCTGAAACTAGGCCTATGTGGTCTTTGGCAGATTTTGGTGTAATGAATTTAGGCGCTGTAGTAGTGCCAATTTACCATACAAACACTCCAGAGCAGGTAGCATACATTATAAATCACTCAGAATCAAAAGTTGTTTTTGTTTCTGACAAGACTCAGTACCTAAAACTGCTTGAAGTAAGAGACCAAATACCTACCGTAGAATTTGTTATAGCCCACGATAGGTTTTTAGGTGACAAAAAACTTCCGCTAATAACATTTTATCAGGTATCAGAAATATCGGAGCCACTCACTCAAAATGAACAAAATGAAATTGAGTCATTTATCAACAGTATAGACATTAGCGACACTTTCACAATAATTTATACATCTGGCACCACTGCTGAACCAAAAGGCGTGGAGCTTACACACAAAAACCTCATATCAAATATCTATTATATTAATAAAAAGGCCAAAGATTTAATCGATTCAAACGATATCTTTCTGACTTTTTTGCCTTTTAGCCATATTTTAGGAAAGGCTGATAGCTATTATTTGCCACTTGCTTATGGTGCTCAAATTGCTTTTGCAGAAAGCATTGAAAAAATTGCAGATAATATTTTGGAGTTTAAACCAACTATTATAGTTACTGTCCCAAGGCTTTTAGAAAAAATTTACTCTAAAATTTTAGATAGCGTTCATCATGCGAGTAATTTTAAAAAAAATCTATTCCATTCAGCGTTAACTGTAGCAAAACAATATGTAGATGCAAAATATGTAAATAAAAATCTCAGCTCAACATTAGAATTTAAATATAAGTTATATGACAAATTAATTTTTTCAAAAGTGCGCGAAAAATTAGGTTTAGTAAATTTTAAAACATTCGTTTCTGGAGGTGCACCTTTGGAAATAGAAGTAAATAAATTTTTTTGGGGACTTGGTATAAAAGTATTAGAGGGTTTTGGTTTAACTGAAACTTCACCCGTAGTGTGCGTAAACACCTTTGACCAAATAAAATTTGGCTCTGTTGGAACGTTAATAAACGAAACACAAGTAAAAGTAGCACCAGATGGTGAGTTGCTATTTAAAGGCCCACAAATCACAAAAGGCTATTACAATGCACCAGACTTAAATAAAGAAGCCTTTGACGAAGAAGGTTTTTTTAAAACTGGTGATATAGGTAAAGTCGATGAAGAGGGTTTTATACACATAACAGACAGGAAAAAAGAACTCATTGTTACAGCAGGTGGCAAAAATATTGCGCCAGCTCCTATTGAAAATGCGCTCAAACTCTCAAAGTATATATCAAATGCGTATGTTTATGGTGATAGAAAGCCGTATTTAGTTGCACTGTTTACAATGAATATTGAGCGAGTATTGGAGTTTGCTAAAGAAAATCACTTGCATTACTTTGATATAGCAGACCTTGCAAAAAATCAAAAGATTCTGGATCTATTTAAATCTGAAGTTGAAGTGGTAAATAAAACACTACCACGCTACGAAACCATAAAAAAGTTTTCCATTTTAGCTAGCGATTTTAGTATAGAAAGCGGTGAGCTAACTCCAACACTAAAACTAAAGAGAAGGATTATTTATAAAAAATATATGGACAAAATAGAATGTTTATACACAGAAGATGGCAGTTGTTTTAGTTGTTAAAAGGAGGTTTTTTTAGATGTATTACAAAAGGAGGTTTTGGAATGAGAGAAATTAATAAAGTCGCCGTCTTAGGCGCAGGTGTTATGGGTTCTACGATTGCTGCTCATCTGGCAAATGCTGGCATAGAAACACTATTACTTGATCTGCCAAGCGATGATGATCCAAACAAAATCGCAAATGTAGGTCTAAGTGCTACCTTAAAAGCAAAACCAGCTGCTTTTTATTTGCCAGAATACTCATCATTTATAAAAGTGGGTAATTTTAGGGATGATTTAGCAAAAGTTAAAGATTATGATTGGGTAATTGAAGTCGTCGTTGAAAGAATGGATATTAAAAAGGCGCTGCTAAACCAACTTATACCGCACTTAAACCCAAATAGTGTTTTTTCAAGTAACACAAGTGGCCTATCAATAAATGAAATGTCTGAAGTTTTGCCAGAAAATTTAAGAAAAAATTTTTTAATTACACACTTTTTTAACCCACCTAGATATATGAGGCTGTTAGAAATTGTACCATCAAAGTATTCTGATCCTCAAATAGTTAAAGAAATGGCAGAATTTATCTCACATAGGCTTGGCAAAGGCATAGTATATGCTAAAGATACGCCAAATTTTGTTGCAAATAGAATTGGTGTATATTCTATATTTAATGGTATAAAGCACATGCTTGAGATGGGCTTGACTGTTGAAGAAGTTGATGCTATAGCAGGACCAGCTACAGCTAGGGCAAAAAGTGCAGCATTTAGAACCTCTGATTTAGTTGGCACAGACACTATGGTGCATGTTGCAAACAATACTTATGATTTGCTTAAAGACGATGACGAGCGAGAAATTTTCAAAGTACCAGAATTTTTAAACTACATGGTAGAAAAAAAATTGCTTGGAAACAAAACAAAACAAGGTTTCTATAAAAGAGAAAAAGTAGATGGTAAAAATGTAAATTACTATTTTGACCACAACAAAAAAGAGTATGTACTTTCTCAAAAACCAAAATTTGCATCAATTGAAATGGGAAAGCAAATTGACGATAAAGTTAAGGCACTAAAAGCATTAATTACAGCTAACGATAAAGCGGCACAATATGCATGGAAAAATATACGTGATACTATCATATATGCAGCAAAACGCATACCAGAGATTGCAGATGATGTAGTTAATATTGACAATGGAATGAAGTGGGGATTTAACTGGGAGCTTGGACCATTTGAGATGCTTGATGCTATCGGCGTTAAGTACTTTGTAGACAGATGCGAGAAAGAGTCAATAAAATTCCCAGAATGGTTAAAAGGTATAGATCGCATATACAAAATCGAAAATGGTAAAAAATATTACTATGATTGCGTTGGCAAAACATACAAAGAATTAGATCTACCAAAAACACAAATTAGCTTAGAATTGCTAAAATCGGCAAACAAAGTTGTAGATAAAAATTCTGGAGCAAGTTTAATAGATTTAGGCGATGGCGTATTTTGTCTTGAATTTCATACAAAGATGAACGCAATTGGCGCTGAAATTGTAACAATGATAAATAAATCACTTGCAAGGGCTCAAAGCGATGGTATTGGTCTTGTCATTGCAAATCAGGGAAAACTATTTTCAGCTGGAGCAAATTTAATGCTCATTGCAAGTCTCATTGCAGAAGGTGATTTTGCACAAGTATCACAGGCTGTAAAAACATTTCAGAAAGCCTCAATGAGTATAAAATATGCAAAAGCGCCAGTTGTTGCCGCACCATTTAATCTAACATTAGGTGGTGGATGCGAAATCAGTTTACACTCAGATGCAATAGTAGCCCACGCAGAAACATACATGGGGCTTGTAGAAGTAGGTGTTGGTCTGATACCAGGTGGTGGTGGTACTAAAGAAATGGCACTTAGGGCAATAGAAGAAGCTGCTCTATACAGCACAGATGCGTCTGCTTTCACGTTTAAAGCATTCCAAAATATTGCCATGGCAAAAGTTTCCATGAGTGCCGATGAACTATTCCAATTAGGCTATTTAAGGCGCGGAGATTCCATAACAATGAATATCGATAATTTGATTTTTGATGCAAAACAAAAGGTCATTGCACTATCTGCAAATTACAGACCGCAAAAACCAAAAGAAAACTTAAGCGCACCAGGAAGAAGCGTTGCTGCAAGCGTAAAAGCACAGTTATGGAATATGAAAATGGGTGGTTATATAACCGAATACGAAGAATATCTAGGCGGACTTATTGCCAATGTAATGACAGGCGGTGATGTGCCAGCAGGTACATTAATATCCGAAGAGTATCTGCTAGATTTAGAACGTGAAGCATTTTTGAAAGCCTGTGGCAACAAAAAAACGCTTGAGCGCATACAGCATATGTTAAAAACCGGCAAACCATTAAGGAATTAAGGAGGAAAATATGAAAAGTGCATATATTTTAACAGCTTATAGAACAGCAGGTTGCAAGGCAAAAAAAGGCAAATTCAAAGACACAAGGCCAGATGATTTAGCTGCAGCTGCCATCAGAGGACTTATTGACAGAACTGGCATTGAAGAAGGCTATATCCAAGATGTAATATTGGGTTGCGCATTCCCAGAAGCAGAGCAGGGTATGAATGTAGCACGTATTGCTGCACATAAAGCGGGCCTTTCTTACGAGATTCCAGCTCAAACCGTTAATAGATTTTGCTCATCTGGGTTGCAGGCAATAGCTACAGCAGCAGAACGTATTATGGCTGGCTTTGCAGATTGCATAATAGCAGGCGGTGTTGAAAGTATGACAATGGTACCAATGGGTGGAAATAAATACAGTGCAAACCCATCTTTAGTGGAAAGTTGGCCTCAAGTTTATGCTGCGATGGGTATAACAGCAGAACTTGTTGCAGAAAAGTTTAATATCTCAAGGGGAGATCAGGATATTTTTGGCTACAATAGCAACATGAAAGCTGCTGCTGCCATAGAAAAATTTAAAAAAGAAATAATTCCAGTAGAGATTGAAAAAGTTTCGATAGTAGACGGCAAACTCAAAAAAGAAAAAGAAATCGTGGATATTGATGATGGTGTGAGATCTGATACTACTCTTGAGGGTTTACAAAAACTAAAACCTGCTTTTAAAGTAAACGGCACTGCAACAGCAGGCAACTCTTCACAAATGACAGATGGTGCTGCAGCTGTATTTGTAGTATCAGAAGATTTTCTTAAAAAAATAAATAAAGAGCCAATGGCCAGGTTTGTGGGATACGGTGTAAAAGGTGTACCGCCAGAAATTATGGGTATTGGACCAACAGCAGCGATACCAGAAGTTTTAAGGTTAACGGGTTTATCATTAAACGATATAGGTCTAATCGAGTTAAATGAAGCTTTTGCTTCGCAATCAATTTACTGCATAAGAAAACTTGGGCTTGATGAGTCAATTGTCAATGTTAATGGTGGTGCAATAGCGCTAGGTCACCCACTTGGCTGTACTGGTGCAAAATTAACCACCACGATTTTGCATGAAATGAATCGTAGAAATAATATAAAATATGGTCTTGTGTCTATGTGCATTGGCGGCGGAATGGGTGCAGCTGGTATTTTTGAAAAAATATAAATTTTAGGAGGATAAAAAATGAAAGGCGGAGAGTTTATTGTAAAAGAAACTGATAAAAACGATGTAACAATACCAGAGGAAATAACTGAAGAACAAAAGCAAATGGCAGAAACAGCTGAATCTTTTGTTGTAAATGAAATTTTGCCAGATATCGATGAAATAGATAAACATAACCTGGATTTGTTAAAAAAACATCTAAAAGAAGCATCTGAGCTAGGTTTTTTGGGCATCTACGCACCAGAGGAGTACGATGGCGTTGATTTAGATACAAAAACCACCGTGGCAATCGCAGACAAAATGGGTGCTGCAGGCTCGTTTGCAGTAGCCTTTGCAGCACATGCTGGTATAGGTAGTTTGCCTTTGATTTACTTTGGTACAAAAGAACAAAAGGATAAATACTTAAGAAAGATTGCAACAGGTGAGTGGATTGCGGCATACTGTCTAACCGAACCAGATGCTGGCACTGATGCTATGAATATTACCACAAACGCAACTCTATCAGAAGATGGTAAATACTACATCCTTAATGGCTCAAAAACTTACATAACAAACGGTGGTATTGCAAATTTATTTACCGTTTTTGCAAAAATCAACAAAACTGATTATGCTGCTTTTTTAATTGAACGCACATTTGAAGGCGTAAGCATTGGTAGAGAAGAAGATAAAATGGGCATAAGAGGTTCATCTACCACACCTGTTATGTTTGACAATGTAAAAGTGCCTGCGGAAAACCTGCTAGGAGAGGTTGGAAAAGGTTACAAAATTGCATTTAGTGTGCTTGATGAGGGAAGGTTTTTGCTTTCTGCTGCTGCAATCGGTGGCGCTAAAATGGCACTTCAAGAAGCAATCAAGTACGGAAACCAAAGAAAACAATTTAAACTTCCAATCACTAAATTTGGTGCTATAAAAGAAAAAACTGCAGATATGATAACAAACATTTTTGCAGGAGAATCACTAAATTACAGACTTGCAGATCTTTATGATAAAGAAATTGCAAAAATTGACCATAATGATCCACAATACTATTTAAAAAAACAAAAGGCGCTTGAAGAGTACAGCATAGAATGCTCGATATCAAAAGTATTTGGAAGTGAAGCGCTTGATTTTGTCGTTGATGAGACCGTCCAAATATTTGGTGGTTATGGCTTTATTAAAGATTATCCTGCAGAAAGGTTTTATAGAGATGCAAGGATTAATAGAATTTTTGAAGGCACAAACGAAATAAACAGACTCCTAGTGCCAGGCATAATGCTTAAAAAAGCAATGAAAAATGAGCTACCACTACAGCAAGGCGCAATGGCCGCATTTGAAGCATTAATTACACCTTCGTTTGATGAAATTGATGAATCAAAAAAATATGCTGCTGAAAAAAACTTAATTAAAAACCTAAAAACATTGTATTTAGCACTAAGTGGCATGGCAGTTCAAAAATATTTAGACAGTATAAAAAAAGAAGAAGAAATATTGTTTGCTCTAGCTGATACAGCAATAAATATTTTTGCACTAGAAAGTGCTGTTTTGAGGGCTGATAAAGCTCAAGACATAGTAAACCCCAATAAATTGCCACTTTACGATGCAGTAATAAAAACTGTAGCTTTTGAGTGTACAAACAACATCGAAGAAGCTGCAAAAAAGGCTGCTTTTTACATTGGTGGTGATGCGCTACAAAGCGTATTAAGCGGAATAAGAAGATTTACAAGGTACGATGCTAACGATTTATTGGAAGCGAAAAGGTTGATAGCAAATATTGCAATTGAACAAGAAAAGTACATATTTTAATTAAAGGGGACTTTTAGTCTCCTTCTTGGAGTTTTTATGTACAATGTTATTTTAAGCGAAAGTCAAAAAAAGATTTTTGAAGAAGCCGGTGAGTTTGTAAAAAGTGTAGACAAAAAACTACTAATAGACATGGATGCGGATTTAATTGAGTACCCAAAACAAGCCGTAAAAAGACTTGGTGAGTTAAACTTGCTTGGCATAAGGTTTGAAAAACAATTAGGTGGAAGGAATTTAAGCTGGCAAGAAGAAGTTGTATTAATAGAAGAAATTGGCATGCTGGGTTCAGCGGTTTCTTGTGCAAGCGTTTTGCCTTCAATTGTAGGTGAGGCTATATCAAAATTTGGAAGCAACTATCAAAAAGAAAAATATCTAAAACCTACATTAAAAGGGGATCTTATTTGTGCAGAAGGTCTAACTGAACCAAGAGGGGGCTCAGATTTTTTTGGTGCAACAACAGTAGCAAAAAAAGACGGCAGCAAATGGGTTTTAAATGGCCAAAAAAGGTTTATTGTGGGCGCAAAAGGTGCCGATTATTTTTTGATTTACGCCAAAACAAATTTTGACAATGATTATAAAAAAAATATGAGCGCATTTTTAGTTGACAAAGAATCTATAAACGTAGAAAATTTATACGAGCTTATGGGCGCAAGAGGTGCTGGTACAGGCAGGATTGTTTTAAAAGATGCAATAGTAAATGAAGAAAATTTGGTTGGCAAAGAAGGCGAAGGATCCAAAATATTTTACCAAATGATGATACCAGAGCGTTTAACTACAGCAGCTGGAGCTTTGGGTATTGCAAAAGCAAGCTTAGAAATTGCGCTTAAATACTCAAAAAATAGAAAAGCGTTTGCTCAGCCCATAAAAAATTTTGAAGCAGTGAGTTTTAAAATTGCGCAATCCAGTGCTCAGCTTGATGCAGCAAGGGCGCTTGCGCACACAGCGGCTAAAGCTGTGGATGAATCTATAGAAGCAAGCATTCAGCGTAGGCTTGTTAGTGAAGCCAAGAGGTTTTCAACACAAAGTGCATGGGAGATTGTTAATAATGCGATGCAGATTATGGGTGGTATTGGCTATACTAATGTTTATCCTATTGAAAGATACCTCAGAGACGCCAGATTGATGATGATATGGACTGGCACAAACGAGATAATGGATTTAATAGTCCAGCACGAATTATACAAAGAGATTGATAAAAAACACATAAAACGAGATATAGAAAATGACGCCAAATCGTCAGACAAAATAGAAGAAAAGGTATTTGAGTAAATGGATAAACATACGCTTGATACGCCTTATCCTGTTGGTCCTGTACACTTCTATACCTGCGAGGTCAAAGGGGATATTATTATGTTTGATACAGGACCTTACACTTTTTTAGCGCTTGACTACGTTAAAAAAAACATAAATTTAAACAAACTAAAATATGTATTTATTACACATACCCACGCAGACCACTATGGTCTTGAAAATTTTCTCTCAAGAAACAGCCAGGCAAAAATATTTATGTCAAAAATAGATCACCTTAAATTTAAAATTTTAGAGGGCCGTATAGAAATTTCAAAAAAAATTCTCATTGAGTGCGGATTTAACGAACACTATATCGAACAAATCAAGCTTATACTTTTAAATTTTGTTAATAGCGTACCAGCACCTATAAATTATAATATATTAGAAGAATCAAAATTTGATGTTGATTTATCTTATTTATCGTGTCCAGGGCACTCAAAAAGCGATATAGTGTACTTGTTTGATGGATATGCAATCACGGGCGATATTTTATTGCATAATATTTTTCAAACACCACTTTTGGATGTTGATTACGATAAAAAAGATCGCTTCAACAATTATGAAGCTTACTGCAATACACTCTTAAAATTATCTCTTTTGGAAAAATACACAATTTTACCAGGCCATAGACAACACACCTCTATAGAAGAAATAGTTAGTTTTTATGTTACAAAAATTATTGAAAGGGCAAGCTTAATTCAAAACTATTCACAAGAATCAATTTTTAATATTATAAAAAAAGCGATTCCGTATGCTTTGAATGATCCATTTACTGCCTACATCAAAGCCTCAGAAATACTCTTTTTTTTAGACTTTTTATCTAAGCCTTACATTTTAAGAGAAAGCTTGGAGAAAATAAACATTATGGATAGACACATTTCAGTTATGTTTGATAGGCTATTTTCAAATAAAGCTTTGTCAAAAAAATTAAATTAAACTTGAAATTAAACTTTTTGCATATATAATACAATTGGTATTTAATATTTGGAGGGTAGTTTTGAATAAAGTATTGTTGGTTATATTTGATGGTTTTGGTGTGAACCAAAATAGAGCTTACAATGCTATTGCCTTAGCAAAAACACCTAATTTAGATTACTATTTTGCCAATAACCCACACACAGTCATCGAGGCTTCAGGTATTGCGTGTGGTCTTCCAGATGGCCAATTTGGTAACTCAGAAGTAGGGCATCTTACACTTGGATCCGGTAGAATATTAAAGCAGGATCTACTTAGAATTTCAGAAGCTTTTGAAAATGGCAGTATAAATGAAAACCCTAAATGGCAAAAAATTATAAAAGAAAATATAAATAAACGCCTTCATCTTATTGGTTTGATTTCTGATGGGGGCGTGCACTCACACATTGAGCATATTATTGCTCTTATTAAATTATTAGTAAAAAACAATATTGAACCAGTTTTACACATGATAACAGACGGCAGAGACACCCCACCAACAAGCGCTCCTCTTTATTTAGATATTTTAGAAAAGCTCTTTAAAAAATTACAAAAAGGCACAATTGCAACCGTTAGCGGTAGGTATTATGCAATGGATAGAGCGCAAAACTATGATAGAGTAGAAAAAGCATACAAAGCTATTGTAAATAATGAAGGAATATCGGCAAAAAATGCTAAAATTGCTATAGAGCAAGCCTACACAAAAGGCGAAACAGACGAATTTATAACGCCTACTTTTATTGGGGATGTTTTGCCTATTCAAAAAGACGAAGCAGTGTTGTTTTTTGATTTTCGAGCCGATAGAATGCGTCAGATTGTAAGTGCTTTTGGTAGTCCAGATTTTAAATATTTTAAACGTGATAATGTTTTTAAAGTGTATTGCATGGTAGAGTACGATGAAAAGTTTGACTTTGATGTATTGTTTAAGCCAAATTTTCCCAAAAATGTATTAGCAGAAGTTATAAGCAAAGCGGGATTCAAACAATTTCACTGTGCAGAAAAAGAAAAGTACGCCCACGTGACTTATTTTTTCAATGGAGGTAAAGAAGAGCCTTTTGATAAAGAAGATAGAATCATAGTGCCCTCACCGAACGTATCCACATACGACTTAGCACCAAAGATGAGCGCTCAAGAAGTAGCAGATCAAACAATTCAAGCTATTAAAAAACATTATGATTTTATTGTGGTAAACTTTGCAAATGGGGACATGGTAGGTCATACTGCCGTGCAGAAAGCTTGTATTGTAGCAGTTGAAACGCTTGATGTTCAGTTTAACCGTTTAGTAAAAACTGCTTTAGACGAAGGCTATAAGATATTGCTTACAGCAGACCATGGCAATTGCGATGAAATGGTAGATCCAATAACAGGAGAGCCTCATACACAACACACAATATACCCTGTGCCATTCTTAATTATCGGCGATAAATCAAGCTTAAGAACGCAAGGCGGCATATGCGACATTGCCCCAACGGTTTTGGATTTATTAAACCTGAAAAAACCTCAGGAAATGACGGGAAAAAGTTTGTTACTAAAACCTACTTATTATGTTTAGGAGGCAAAAATGGATGTAAAGGTTCCACTTGATGTGCCATACGAGAAAAGACAATCATACATTAGAAACTTTAATGTTATGACACATGAAACAGGCAGGTTAGCGCTATTTGCTGGAGATCAAAAAATAGAGCATATGAATGGTGATTTTTTTGGACCAAATATCCCAATAGATGATAGCTCTCCCGAGCATCTTTTTAAAATTGCCCAAAATGCAAAAATTGGTGCTTTTGCTTCTCAAGTTGGCCTTCTTGTTAGATATGGTGTAGATTACCCAAAGATACCATACGTTGTAAAAATTAATTCTAAAACAAATTTAGTAAAAAAAGACTTCAAAGACCCTTTAAGCACAGCTATGGTTGATATTGAGCAAATTGATAGATTAAAAAAGCAATCTGGTTTAAATATTGTTGGTGTCGGCTATACCATTTACACGGGAAGTGAGTTTGAGTACATAATGCTAAGGGAAGCGGCACAAATTATCTTCGAAGCTCACCAGTTAGGCTTGATCGCGATCATTTGGTCTTATCCTAGAGGAAAAAGCGTAATAGATGAGTATGACCCTCACTTAGTAGCAGGCGCTTGCGGTGTAGCTGCGTGCCTAGGTGCTGATTTTGTTAAAGTAAATTTTCCAAAAAAAGAAGGCGTTAATATATTTGAAGCTTTTAAAGAAGCTGTGCTAGCAGCAGGTAGAACGCGTGTAATGTGCGCAGGTGGCTCATCAAAAGAACCAAAAGCATTCTTAGAAGAACTTTACAATCAAGTACATATAAGTGGTGTTCAAGGAGCAGCAACAGGCAGAAATATACATCAAAAACCACTCAAAGAAGCTATTAACTTTGCAAATGCAATATACGCAGTTTTAGTCGAAAATAAAACCGTTGAAGAAACTTACAAAACTTATCAAGAGGGTTAGTCTATGTTGAATCTCCCCCTAAACAAGACAAAAATTGTTTGCACTATTGGGCCTGCATCATCAAGCAGTGCTGTTATGGAAAAGATGATGCAAAATGGTATGAATATTGCCCGCATTAATTTTGCACACGGGACTTTTTCTGAGCATGAGACTGTAATAAACCGCTTAAGACAAACAGCTGCTTCATTAAATAGGCGTCTTGTAATTTTGGGTGACTTACCAGGACCAAAAATCAGAGTTGGCAATATTGAACCCATAGAGCTGAAAGAAAATGACAGGGTAATTTTATCAGCTCAAGCAGAAGGCAGTGAAATACCTGTGAGTTTAGAAAACTTCTCAAACTACCTTAAAGTAGGGGACACAATCTACCTAAATGATGGCTTTATACAGTTAAAGGTAGAAGACATTAAAGGAAAAAAAGTGCACTGCATTTGTCTAATAGGCGGAAAACTCTCATCACACAAGGGCATAAATTTGCCAGGAGCGGATTTACCCCTAAAAGCCATAGGTGATTTTGAAAAACAATGCATTGGTTTTGCAAAAGATATTGGCATTGATGCGATAAGCGTATCATTTGCCCAAAACAGGCAAGATATATTAGATGCTAAAGCCTACTGCGAACAAATTGGCTACAATCCATTTATTATTGCTAAGATTGAGCGCTTTAAAGCTATTGAAAATATTAATGAAATACTAGAAGAATCAAATGGTATCATGGTAGCAAGAGGTGATTTAGGCGTAGAAACACCTATTGAATCCATAGCAATCCTCCAAAAGCAGCTTATACAAAAAGCCAATATGTTAGGAAAACCAGTCATCACTGCCACCCAGATGCTTGAGTCTATGGTAGAAAACATAAGACCCACACGCGCAGAAGCAACAGATGTGGCAAACGCAATACTTGACGGTACAGACTGCGTAATGCTATCAGAAGAGTCTGCTATTGGCAAGTATCCCGATATAGCTGTTTTGATGTTATCAAAAATTGCCCAACACACAGAACACAAACGCTACATATACCCTATCTACGAAACACTCTCAAAAGTGCTATCTTCTAAAACTATATCTTTAGAAGATACTATGGCTGTAAATGTATTTACAACTGTAAAAAATCTAAATCCGCTCTTGCTTGTAACACCTACAACTAGCGGTGCAACCGTACGCCGCATGAGCAGGTTTAAGCTACCCATATGGATACTTGGTGTAAGTCATAATAAAAATGTAACACAAAACTTAGAGTTTTCCTATGGTGTATACCCAATATATGAAGAAGAGTTGCCGCAAGATTGGAAAAGCTATATCCAATCACTTATTGGCAAACAAGACTCTTTTTTTGTACTAGTAAGGGGACCTTCTAGGAAAAACCCAGATGCAAATAACTCATTGGAGATTGTAAGGCTGGGGGTAGGGCTACCTATATAAATTTAGAAAGGATGGCCAAAATCATTAAAAAAATATGCTGTAGCTTATTTTAAACTTTGTTGTTGTAGGCTTTAGCGTATCATCAAACTCTTGAACGCTAAAAAATACGCGTGTTAAGTATTTATCGTGATCAGGGCTATTTTGAAGCAGCACTAACGGGCTTCCATAAGCCCTGTCGATAAACAGCTTAGCTATAGTTGATTTTCCAATACCAAAAGATAAATGGCCGTTTGTAACTCCAAGCCCGCCGTTTGAACTTTGAAGTATTGATATTGGCAGGTGGTGCAGGATGGATGTGTTTTTTCCAATAAAAAATTTTTCTTTATAGTAGCCCCCATTTTTGCAGGCATACCAAAATTTACTGTTTTTATTCACAGGTAGTAATGTAAATGCACTCATTCTTATTGAAGCTTTTGTTGGCTTTGAAAGCTCTAAAGTATCATAAACCACTATCTTTTTTGAATCAAAATCAACAACCCAAAGTTTTTCTTCAATTGTCCAATCAGACAGGTAGTTTGTACCTTTTATAAAAAATTTATTCTCACCTATCTTTTTAACTTCTACGCTGCGCGCTTCGCTTAAGTTTGTAAGCCTGCCAAATTGACATGATTCTATTGTTGTTGTGCCTGTGTAGTAATCAGCACCGTGTGATATATAGTCTAGCTCGCCGTGATTAACGCTTCCAAATAAAAGCTTTTTTTTGTTTTTGTACACACTTTCAAGCGCAAGACCTTTTGTAATTAAAAATGTAGCACTGTACTGTTTGCTTTTAATTGTAATTTTTCCAACTTGCTTATCAAAATCAATTGGTTTAGCATCTAAAAAATCACCTATTTTGTATTCACAGTTATATTTTTTTAAATAGCCTACAGCATCCTGCCACTTATTTAAAGTAGTATGTGTTCTGTAATCGCTTCCCCAAAATTTTAACAAATTTTTCCATAAATTATTATCCGCTTTAGCCTTTATATTTTCATAGCAATTGTGACTCAAGGTATTAATGTAATGCCCACCAAGACCTGCAACACTCCACCTGCTTAGCGAATATTTTGGTTGCTTTTTTACAATTATAGGTTGGCTTGGGTGAGTCAAATCAAGCACTACATTTTTATTTACAAATTGCAAGATTTCGCTAGGTAACAAAAACTCACCGTAGTTTTTTAGCGCCAATATAATTTTTTTAATATTTTCCCACTCATTTGAGACTATAGTGTTTTCTGTGTGAAAACGACCAGGCCTAAAGTTGAAAATCTCTACATCAGAGGAATATATGGGCAAATACTTATAACCTTTGTTTATAAAACGCTCAATCATAGATAAATAGTTTTCCAGCGTGTTTAGTGCGGTAGCTGTGCGCTGAAATTGTTGAAAAAGAATCGAGCTAGTCCAGATAACTGGCATCTGCGACTTTACGCCTTTTGCAATAGCAGGTGCAAATCCAAACGATTCATCCCAAGATGAGGCATTAATAGAGTAGGGGTTATTCCACTCCATACATATACAATCGTAAAATTTCTTGTAAACATCAACCATTGATTTTGAAAAAACCTGTTCGTTTAAAAAAGCAACAGAAGGTTTTATGCCTAAAACGCGCTTATAAACTTTTAATCCTAATTGTTGATTCTTTACATTTACTAAATATGGCACAATGGGCCCTATAATTTGCTGATAGCCACTGCCAATAAGTTCAACTAAACCGCTTTTTATTAAAACTTTAAGCTCATCTACAAACAAGGGTGAGTACTCAATGAGCTTTTCAAGCGTGTAGCCGCTAAGTTCAATTCCAGTTTTTGTATTTGTTGATTTTATTGTCTCAAGCAAAGGAAAGTAGCTTTTGTTTATCACCTGGGTTAGCTGCTCTTCTTCTATCGACGAAAACGCTAAATTGTAGTGAAAAATAAGGTAAAATTTAGCTTTTTTCATCGGCAAAACTCTCAATGTACCTCTCAAAACTGTTCAAATTATCATTATTTGGGTACATTTTTTTAAGGTTATAAAATGCTCTCATAAGTATCTGTGGTTTTTTGTTGTATAGTCTTTCGTAGTCTATAATAGTTTTTGCAATGCGCTCATAAAATTTTTCATAAGTATTTACAGCAATATCTTTTAAATAATGCTCAATGTGGTGATTTTTAAACCTATTAAGCGTTTTAATGTAAAAATCTTCTACAAAACATTTGTCATAATCTATGGTGGGCAATATTTCGCTGTAGAACATCTCATCAATTAAACTAGCATAGTTTTTATCCATAAAACATTCATAAACAGTGCTTTTGCTTTCTAAAAAGGTTGTTACAGCTAAAAAAGTATGAATGCCATTTAGCACTCTTATCTTTATTTGAGCTATTTTGTCGATGTCTTGCGTAAAATAAATATTTAAATTTTTCTTACTAAATAGATTTTCCAGCAAACTATTTTTGCTTGAGTAAAATGCGTAATATTTTTCCCTTTCAATATTTAAGTTGCTTTCTTTAATTACAATGCAATCAACTAAAGTATTTACAAACTCGCATGTTTTTAAAATCCAAGCTTTAAAGTTGTTATCAAAATACTCCTTTACTAGCTTTAAAACACTTTTCTTCAGAAAATCTCCATTATTTAAAACAAGCTCTAAAGGAATAATAACCGTAGTTTGGTTATTTTGTAGCTTGAACTTTTCAAACAAAAACGATGTTAATATAAAAGGGTAGCTTTCGCCTTCATTGTCTTTTGATAGTATGCCTTTTTCTGTTGTATTTGAAACAATAAAGTTTGCATTGTGAGCTAATTTAAGCACAGTTTTTGTATCTTTTACAAAAAAAATATCTTTTATTACCTCTATTGTATCGGTTTGTGTGGAGTCTATATCTTTTAAAATGACATTATATTTGCAATTATTATTCTTTAAGTCAATATATTGTTGCTTTGGCGTAAAATAAGCTGCAAAAACCTCCACTTCTGCATCAACTTTTGAGAGTATCCAATCAAAATAGCCCTTTATAAACTTGCCAGTACCAAATTGCAAAAAAGTTACTTTATTAGCCATTTGTATTTTTCTTGTGTATTGGGCATCAACTTTTTTGAATCGCCAACTAAAACCCATAAATAATAAAGCTCATACCCAGGTATGACGCACACTGGGTGATAACCTTTTGGTATAAGTACGATATCATTTGACTCAACAACAAGTGCTTCATCAAGTACTTTATCTTCCGTGTAAATTCTCTGCAAACCAAAACCATCGTCTGGGTTTAGCTTAAATAGGTATATTTCTTCCATTTTTACTTCTTTAGCGGTATTTTCATCGTGCTTGTGCGGTGGAAAACTTGACCACTCACCCTTAAAATTTATAGTTTCACCGACAACAAGCTTTAAAGATGGGCTATTTTCATCCAAAATATCATAAACTTTTCTTTTAAAACCTTCGTTTCCTCTTAATTGCTCCTTGATATTAGAAGGTAAAATTATGGATAATTTTGAATCATTAGAAACCATAGTTTTACATACAGCAATTTCGCTTTCTTTATTTGCAAATAGCGATATTTTGGTATTGCGCGGAACATAAATAGCACTCGCTTTTTCTTCAAATACATTTTTTCTTTGTAGTAAGTACTTTTCCCCCCAAAATACCTCTACTGCGCCAGATAGCAAAATTACAGCTGTTTCGCAGCGCTCATCAAAAACCTCAAATTGGCCAGAAATCTTTAAATGCGATAAATAAATATTTTTAACAGCACCGCTTGCATCGTAAGAGTGCTTTATTTTAAGCTGCATTGCCCCTCCTTATTTTATTTTGAAGCTAATTTTATTTTTTGCTAATTTAAAAGCATTATCAGCTTCTTGATAGTTATCGAGGCTTGCTATCACATAGCACACCCTGTGAGCGCAGTGCCTATAATCATCTATTGTATCACCTTCTTTTATAGTTAAAAATATTTTATGGATACCTTTAATTTTTAGTGTTTCTTCTATGCCCTCAATTTTTTCTACATACCCAGGCTTTGGAAAAATTGCCCTACACAAAGCAACTTTGTTCATTTTAGCCGTGTATGTATCTAAAGATGGTTCATCGCTAATTGTTAATTGCATAACAAACTTTATAGGGTTCATCCCACTTGATAGAGGCGTTGTGTATTGAGAGTGAAAGCCACCCGATAGCCTTGCAGCCATTTCCAAAATCATTATTTTAGAATCGCTTTTTCTAATGATCATATCTGCCTTTGCGGGTGCATTATCAATTTTTAAGGCAACAGCAGCATTATATACAATCTTGTACATTTCTTCTTCTGTTTTACTGTCTAAAACAGCTGGATTTACGTGGCCCGTCTCAATTGGCAATGGCAACAAATCATACTCCCTTTTTGCTATGCCAAACCTGTACTGTCTGGAATTGAACATTACAGTTTCGACACTATACTCAAAACCTTCCACGTACTCTTCAATTAGAGCGCTTTGTGCAGATGAATATCTAAAAGCTTCTTCTAAAGCAAATTCTAAGTTTGAAATGCTTTCTAACTTTTGTGTACCTCTTGATGCTGAGCTATCAACAGCCTTTACCATGCAAGGAAGGCCAACCTTTTCAATCGCTTTTTTTGCCTCTTTAAGCGTTCTTACCTCTAAAGCATGTGGTGTAGGAATATTGTTGCTTAACCAAAGCTGTTTGCTTAACCACTTATTGTTTGACGATTTAGCAGAAAAACTGCTAACACCAATAAGCCCAAGCGCTTCATTAATAGCTGCTGCCGTTGTTGCATTGTCTGCTGCTGCAAATACGCCTTTTATATTGTATTTATTTTTGTTATTAACTGCAAATTCAACGAGCGTCTTTTTATCCTTTGTGTCAATTGCTAATTTTAAATCAGCATACCTAAAGCCTACAGCTTCTTCATCTCTATCAACGACAATTACATAAAGACCCAAATCTTTGGCTGTAAGTATAGCCGGCACTTGCATAATACCAGCACCCAATATAATTATAGATCTCATAAGATTATCTCTTTGCATAAAGAACCGTGTCACCAAAACCATATGTATGATGTCCAATATATAGTTTATAATCCTTTACCCATTCTTTTAACAATATGGGTATTTGGTACAAATGCTCTGGCTTGTGGTATATGCATATTTGCAGTTTTGGTTTGTAGTTACAAATAATTTCTTTTGCGCCAAGCAAAGCGTTTAATTCAGCACCTTCTATATCCATTTTTATTAGTGTTGGCTTTTCTTTGTCTTTGAAAAATTCATCTAAGCTTATTGTGTCAATTGTCTGGTTAGCCTGTATAATATTGCTTGCAATTGAACTTCCCATATTAGCTTCTGCATTAAAATACAATTTATCGGCTTTGTCCCAAAGGCCATACTTGTAGGCCTCTATATTCTGGTATATTTTTGTATTTTCTATAAGTTTAGCATAATTTTGATCATCTGGCTCAAATGCGTAAATTTTTTTGTAAGTAATATTTTCTTTGATAATTTCTTCTATGGTATCGCCAGTATATGCCCCTGCATCTACAATACAATCGCCATTTTCTGGCTTTACTTGACTATGAGAGTATTGCTGATAAGAAACCATTGGCATTGGCGGGAAAAGTGGGTTTAACCCACCATAAAATACTCTACCTTTTAAAATTCTATAGTATATAGCTTTTGAAACTTCATCATCTAATAAATCAAATACTTTTAAATAATTATCAAAGTCATTTTTTAATTTTAATAAAAAGTTGCTTTGCGTATTTTCTAATTCCATTTTACTTTCTAATGAAACTATAAAAGAATCAATCGCCCCTATTAGACCAAAATCTACTTCTAGTTGTTGTTTAATTTCTCTCCACCATACAGAAGCTATTAAAACCTTATTCTCAAACATTAAAATCTCGCTTGGATGTTTTACAGTTTTGCCCAAAAACTTTGTACCCTTTTTATTTATATCATTATCTACAAAATACATTACATTTTTACCCAATTTATCTAAATACTCTTTTGTTTTAGCCCCACTACCGCCTGCGCCAAATATCACAAAATTGTCATATTTATCTATAAAGTCAGTAGGTGAGTCTAGCAGGTCAAAATACTCATTACTACCTACATCAATAATTTCTTTTAGCCTTTGCTTCCACATATTATCCTCTCCTATACAATTAACTTCATTGTTATTTTAAAATTATCTTGATTGTGATTAATTTTTTCCAAATTTTCCGTAGCATCTCTATAGTAATTGTTTAAATTATAAGCCTTTTTAATTAGCTCTACACCGTCTTCTTTTCTACCTGTTTTAATAAACGCTGTGCCTAAATTGTTGTACACACATGCAAGGTTTACATCGTGTTTAATTAAGTTGTTTTTTATTAAAAAGTTAAATTTCTCTATCGCTCCAGCGTAGTTTTTTTCTTCTAAAGCAAAAGCGCCAAGGCAGAATACCGCATCCACATTAAATAAATTTTTTTCTAAGGCAAGTTGAAACAACCCTTTTGCTTTATCGATAAGACCATTGCGGAGGTAAAAAATACCATCGATAGAATATTTTTCAACTTCTTTAATATCTTCACTATTTGCAATAGAAAAATCTGTTTTTCTAAGTGTTAAGTTTGGATTATAGTAAGGATCGCCTTCTGCTAGCATACTGTGCCATTTGCTTTTGAATTTTTCAGCTTCTATATTAAACCTAACAAATCTTTCTGGTATATTTTTATATCCTAAAGACTTTGATTCAAAGTGATACGCTTTAGCATGCGGCGTAAAAACCACCAAATACTTTTTCTGTCTAACCTTCAAGCAGTAATCTATATCATTAAAAGCTACTGTGTATCCTTCATCAAAACCACCAACTTCATTAAAAATAGTTTTTTTTGTCATAAGGAGAGCACCAGTAACAGCAGACAAATTATGCACAATTTTCAGTCTCATAAAATATCCATTTGCATTATATGGAAAATACCTAAAAGCATGTTCTGCAATTTTATTTATACCAATAATAACACCTGCGTGCTGTATAGTGTTATCTGGATAATACAGCTTTGCGCCTACAATACCTACATCGTCTCTTTGTATAAACATAAGCATTTCTTCAAGCCAATCTTTATTTATAATCTCAATATCATTATTTAAAAAAAGTAGCACATCTCCTTTTGCAAACTTTGCAGCAAAATTATTTATACCTGCATAATTAAATGGTTTTTCCCACTCTAAAATATTGATAAAGCTGTATGTAGCCTTCAAATAATCATAGTAATTAAATATAGACTTTTCTGTACTGTTATTCTCCACAATAATAATTTCGTAATTTTTATATGTAGATTTGAGTATAGAATTTATGCATTTTTCTAAATCATTTTTATGGTCTTTATTTGGTATAATAATAGATACCTTTGGTAAACTAGAAATTTCGTAGTAAATTCTATAAAAACCAAGCACATCTGTGTCAACTATCTCTCCTTTTAAACCTATTCTTTCTAAATGCTCCCTTAGAGCTTTTTTGGCTGATTCAAATGCATAGGGTTTAGCATTAGAATTTCTAGATGTTGATTCTTGAGTTGAGCGCCAATGATATAGAATTTTTGGTATGTGGACAATTCTTTTGGCTTGTTCTGTGCATCGCAAAATTAGATCATAATCTTGAGAGCCTTCAAAGCCTTCTCTAAAATAACCTACTTTATCTAAAAGATCTTTTTTAATAACACATAAATGGGAAATATAATTATAACTTCTTAACATATCTGGGCTAAAATCAGGTTTAAAATGTTGGTCATATAGTTTTTTTCCATCTTCTGAAATTTTATCTTCGTCTGAATATAAAAAATCTGCATCAGAAAATTGATTTATGATTCTAACTACTTCATACAAAGCATCACAAGACAATACATCATCATGATCTAATAGAACAATATAGTCTCCTGTAGACATTATTATAGCTTCATTTGAATTTCCAGCTATACCTTTGTTCTCACTTAAAAACTTTACTTTTATCCTATTATCCGATTGTGCATATTTTTTCAATACCTCTTTTGTGTTATTATTGCTTGCACCATCTGCTATGCAAAGCTCCCAATTAGCATATGTTTGGTTCAAAACAGATTGTGTCATTTCTGTTAAAAAATTTTCTAGTGTATTCCATGTAGGAACCAGTATTGAAACTTTTGGTTTAATTTTAAATTGATTACCTACCGCTTTATTTTCTTGCATAAATTACTATCTCTCTGCCCAGATTCAAATTAGCCAATGATTTATAGATATTTCTTTTTAGGTCATTTAAGCCCGCAAGCGCTAAATTTTTTTCAAAAGTTTTTCTTTTTGTGTGGCAAATACGGCCTAAATTATCATTACCCACATAATTATCGCCCATAAGTAAAAATATATCAATAGGAAAGGATGCTTCTTTTAATATAATTGTAAAACCAACTTTTTGGAGTAAGTTTTCTAAAGACGAAAAATCAAAATAATTAATGTGGTGAGGGGGTGCTACCCACCACGGTTTAAAATTACATGCCTTTGTCAAACTTATTTGAAATGGGTTATAATCATTTGGCACTACAATACAAATTACGCCACCTGGCTTTAGTGTTTTTTTTATAGAAAAAATAGTATTTTCAGGGTCTGATACATGTTCCAACACTTCGCTTAAATGCACTACGTCAAACTCATTAGCTAACTTTTTAGATAAATTCTCATCAAAGAAGCCTTCTATTACATCTAAGCCTATTGATTTACAATGGTTTATGGACTGAATAGAGGGATCTATGCCTAAAGTTGTCCATCCTCGATTTTTACCATAAAGCAAAAAATATCCTCCACCACAGCCAATATCTAAAATATTACCCCTAAAGCCTGATATTTCTTCAAAGCTATCATATCTGTCTTTAAATACTAAATCGTACCAATCTTTATCTTCTAAAAATCTTTCATTAAAAAAATTGTCTACTTTTTGATAATATTTGCTTTTATACATCTCATTTAATTCTTCAAAGCTTGGAATAGGTATAATATGCTTGAAACCGCAAGCTTTGCAATCAATTACATCAAACTCGCCTATACTATCTAATACTTCCCCGTAACATTTTTGCCATTGTTTAACACTCACCTAAAACCTCTTGTGCAATGCGCAAAGCACCAAAGCCATCAACAGAGGATTTAGCGCTTTGCGCCATTCTATATCTTAAATCGGCATTTTCTGCCAATTTTAAAGCCGCTTTTGTGATAACTTTTTGACTAAGATTATCGTATTCGCCTAAATTAATTGCAAAACCTTTTTCTTCTAAGCTAGAAGCCGATAGGCTGTGATCTTTGCTTATGCACACATAAACTGCAGGCACACCCAACACAGCTAACTCGTAAGCGCTTGTGCCAAAAGAACAAACTGCAAAATCGCAAGAGTGCATAATTTCAGCCATATTATCAACATTTTCAAATATCTTGTATTCATAGTTTGCCTGTTTTAAAACTGCTTCGAGCTTTCTTTTGCAAGAAAATAGTGCGCCAATTACAATTACAGCTTCAAATCCAACCTTTAAATCACCTAGAGCCTTTGCAATTATAGGTGTTATGCATTTTGGGTCGCTTCCACCAGCGTTTACAAATACTTTTAGTTTTTTGTTTGGCTTTTTTGGTTTGTTTTTATACTCTAAAAACTGCTTTCGCAAAATTACCCACTCAAAGCCAGAGTAAAGCTTTCCCCTAAAGCCTTCCCAATTTAGCTGCTTGACCTGAAAAATAGGCGGGTAAAAGGCAAAATCACACGCAAGCCTCTTATTTGTTGGATCATCTATAGTAACAATTTTGACATTAAACTTTTGCTTTATCTGGCCAAGCGTAAATTCATCTAAATCATCCCTTACATCTAAAATCAATATATCTGCCTTGAATTTTTCTATTATACCACTAAGCCATTGTTTGTAGTTTTTGGTGTATTTTTTATAAATAGCGTATTTTTCTTTTTGAATGAGGTTTATTGCAAAAGCGTTTTTGTTTACAGCAAAAGCAATTTGGCAGCCTTGTTTTTGAAACTCACAGGCAAGCGCTAAGCACCTAACCAAATGACCAAAACCAATAGACCATGACGCATCGCATCTAAACAACACATTTTTCATGCAATAATTTATAGCAAAAAGTATTCTTTAGGGGTTATCTTGCCAGAAAAACTTGCCTATTTTTTTAGCGTTTTTCCACATTAGTGTGTATTTTGTTTGCAATTCAATATTAAGTGGCTTGTGGTGGACATCTTTATTTATGTTAATTAGCTCTGGTTCTTTTTTTAATAAATTTACAATATCTTGCAAATACATAAAATGTTCAGGGTCGTATAGTTTCTCGTATATAGTTTTATATAATTTATAATCTTTTTGCTCATCTAGAGTAAGTCTGCAGTTTTGCAAGATAAGCGACTCTTTTGGGCAAACTTCCACTATGCGCAATTTATCTGGGTTTTGCGTAATAAAAACAGCCCCAACATGCTCTTTATTTTGATCGTCAGAAGTATTTTTAAATATGTGCTCAAGCACGCTGGCTTTAACAACGCCTGCCCCCTCAAACGCACAGCCCATATTTTCGCAGTAAACTACATCACCGTCAAATAAGTTTAGCGCTTTTATTTGATTGTCTATCCAAATAGGGCAAATATGAGGACAATCTGCGGTTATTCTTACCACATACTGTGGCTTTTTTTCGTAGATTATATCCATAAAACGTTTCAAAACATTGTCAAGGCTTCCTCTATAGTAGTTTATATTATTTGCCTTTAAAAAGTCTACAAGCTCATCGTCGCTTTTGTCTGTAGATGCAGCTACAATTGCTTCATCTACATACTTGCATTGCTTGGCTCTATTGTAAACGTGCCAAACTACAGGTTTACCCGCCAATGGAAGCATCACTTTGCCAGGCAGTCTTGTAGATGACATTCTAGCTTGTATTATCGCTATTGCTTTTTGCATAGACTTTTTCTTAGACCCTTAAGCGGTCTTAATCCATCTATTGGGTCTGCCCTCCATAAGCGTTCTTTAAATTCACTATCCTGTGGCTCTTTTTTGCCGCTGCCATTAGCCAAAAACGCATCCTGTACGCTTTTTATGAGCGCTTTTACTTGGTCTGGCAAAAAGCAATGTCCCATTTGGTATTCTTTGCCTTTTCCGTCTAAATCCATATGAAACTCAACCATCGAAACGTTATATTTGTGTATAGCTCTATGAATTACACCAAAATTTACAGTATGGTCAGACCAACCAAATTTAATATTTTTTGGTAAAGCTTGCCTCATGGTTTCTATTGAGCGTAAATTGCAATCTTTTGGTAGGGTAGGGTAGTTTGAAGTGCAGTGCAATAGCGTTAAGTCGCTACAATCATTTTCAAATACAGTCTCTACAGCGTATCTAACCTCATCAAGTGTAGCCATACCGGTAGATACTATCATAGGCTTTTTTGTCTGTGCACACGATTTTAGCAAATCTTGCCATAAAATCTCATACGACGCTATCTTAAAGGCGTCCACATACGGCTCTAAAATCCCAACCGCATCAAGGTAAAAAGGCGTACATATAAATTTCATATTGTTGCGTTTGCAAGCTTTCGCAATTTCTGGTATAAAACTTGGGTTTAGCTCCCATTGCTTTCTTTCTCGCAATTCTTTAAAGCAATCAAGCGCTTCCTTAGCAAATAATTCATCTATTTTAAACAGTTGAAACTTAACACCACTGCACCCTATTTTTGAAGCAGTATCAATAAACTCAACGCACCTGTTTAAGTCATTATTGTGGTTGCTTGAAACCTCAACGATAAATTCTACCATTAATAATTTTCTCCACTATAAAAATATTAAAAAATCAAAAAACTATTCTTTGCTTAAAATTACTTTTTGAAGTTTTTTAAAGCTTTCTGTGCCAGCAAATTTAAGCCAGTAAAATACAATAGACTCAGATGGTATAACTTTTGCACCTATTGAATTATAAAAATCTACTGCTGTATTGTAAAATTCTTCTTCTCTTGATGTAACTGCATCTTTTGCTATTATTACATTGTAGCCTTTTTCAATTAAATCTATAGTTGTGGATAAAACGCAAATGTGAGACTCGATACCACACAGCACAACCGTCGTTTTGCTTGAATCTACAATAAAAGTTTTAATCTCGGGTATCTCTAAAGCAGAAAAGCTCATTTTATCAAATCGCTGAGTATCAGCCAATAAGCTCTTTAATGGCTCTATAGTCTCACCTAAACCTTTTGGGTACTGCTCTGTGTAAAAAATGGGCACATCTAATTCTTTTGACGCTTTTATCAAAAGCGAGATATTTTTAGTTGTATTATCAAGTTTTTTCATCACCTTGGCCAATTTGTCTTGCATATCAATTACACACAAAACACAATTTTCCCTACTTAAAAAACTCATTTTTAACCTCCTTGTTTAAGATACTTCATTATTTTTTTTGAATTCTTTTGAAAATTAGTAAAATTTTGCAACAAAGTGCTCTTTTTTTGCTCAATCAATGCCATAATTTGTGCATTTTGGTCTATTAATTCTTTTATTTGGTCTAAATATTGTCCTGTAAATTCTGTATTGTAAATTACTTCAAATAGCTTATTGCGCTCGTTTAGCGCTTGCATAAGCTCATCGCCTCTATAGTTTTCATTATTTAATAAATTAACCATTTTTAATCCATTATCTTTTAAACGGCTGAATAATTGTTCCATACTGTTTTCTTCCTATTTTTATTATAACTTTATTTGGTATATTTTCAAGTGATGCACAAAAAATTAATCAAAAATTAATTATTATTAATTCAACTTTTATCAATCAAAATTACAAGCTTATTACCAAAGCGCTTAAGCCGGTAATTAAACCTTTGTTTATTTAAATAATCTACAATATTCTTTTTTTGGCTTATTATAGTAATATTGTGTTTTTCAAGTAAAAGATTTAAATCGGATTTTTTTATAAATTTTTCATTTTTGTTTTTCAGCAAAGTCATACCGTAAAATAAATCTCCATCGTCAAAATCATCCAGCAATAGGCTATCTTTGCCTAAATAAAATACACTTGATGAGGTGCGCCAAAATGGCCTGTATTGAATAAAAACAGTATTAGGCTTCATTGTTTCTTTTAACCACAGACTTGCGTATTTAGAGGTAAAATCGTTAACATTTAGCGAAAAGTATAAAAAAATAGATAGCATAACAACAATATTTGATAAAGCAATACTTTCAACTAAGTATTTTTTCTTATAAAACGCAATAAAGTACAAAACAAAAATAATAAAAGATAATAATATTAGGGGTAATTTTTCAACATAAGTATTGTTTATAAACATTATATAGTGTAGTTTAACCAGAATACTTCCTATAAATAATGCTAAACCAGCAAAAAATAAAATGTAATAAAATAAGTTTAGTTTTTCATTCATAATCGTATAAGTTGCAAAAAAAGCAATAGGAAATATAGCTGGCAAAAGATAATAGTTTGCCTTTCCACTTGAAAGTGAAAAAAATATAAATATTGCAAAAAACCACAATAGTATGTACAAATAAAAATCATCTTTATAAAGCTTCATTTTAAAAATCTTATAAATACCATAAAATAACAAGACAGACCATGGGAAGCCGCACACAAGTAGCCTAATTACATAAAAATAGATTGGTCCTGTAATTGTGTCGTTGGGGTACATATGTCCAAAAAAGCGCAAAACCTGATTGTTTATAAAGTAATAGTAAAAAAAAGATGGCACTTTAATGCTAACAGCAACAAACCATATTGATAATATAGCAAATGTTAAAACTCCAAATAATAAATGCAAATCTTTTAGTTTAATTTTCTTTATAACAATAAAAGGAACTAAAATTAAACAAGATAAAACGAAAGCCACAAGCCCTTTTGTAAATATTGCTACAGCCAAAAAAACATAAAACAACCTGTAATATTTATCGCTATATTTATATCCCATATAAAAACTAAACATTGCTAAACTAAAAAAAAGTGTTAAAACCATATCAAACATAAGCATACTGACTGATGTATCAAAACAAATCTGGCTTACAAGTACTAAAGATACAAAAGTAGCAAAAAACTTATTAAATATCTTCTTGCTAAATAAGTAAGAAAAAACAATTAAAAGCACACCTGATAATATCACCGGTACTCTAGCAGAAAATTCTGATATGCCAAATAATTTAAGAGATAATGCACTTAACCAGTATAAAAGGGGAGGCTGTTCTAAATATACAACGCCATCTAAATGAGGTATTAAAAAATTTGACGTTTTAACCATATTTAGAGCTATATCTGCGTATAGGCCTTCATTATTGTCCGATAAAGGTCTAAAAGCAAATAATACAATGAGTACAATATAAATTAAAACCAGCACAAAGTTTATTTTTCCATCTTTAAAAAACGCTTTTAACATAAATTTGCATTATCATACACAAACTGTCAAGAAAATTTCAAATAGATTTCATATTATTAATAAAAAGAACACTTGCTAAAAATTCTTTTTTTTATTATAATTTTATATATATGGACTTTACTGGTATTTCACAAATAAAACTACAGCTGGATTTAATAAACTTAAAAAATTTACAGGATTTACTTAAAATTGGTGAAGTTGCAAATGCAAAAGTACTCGAAGTTAACGGCAATGTTGCAACAGTAAACATAAAAGGCAGCATTGTTAAAGCTTTTTCAAGCTCTGTGCTTCAAAGCAACAGCACAGTTAAATTACTTGTAACAAAATTAGAGCCTTTTGTTGAGCTAAAAATTTTAAACACTAACTCAAAAGAGATTTTTAATTTAAAAAACATAGATACACTAGCGCAGAGAATCTTTTCAGATGTAACAAAATTTTCGCTTGAAAATGTTGATGAGAAAACTTTCACTAACTACATTAAAACATCCTTTGAAAACATTACAAATGCCTTTGCAAACAGCAATATACCATTAAACGAAAATGTATTTATTGCAATACCCTACTATATAAACACTCAAAAATTCAACCTTTATATAAAATCCAAGAAAAAGTTTACTAAACAACAAAAACAAAGGCAAATGATAACAGTTTTTAGCGAAACGCCCATTGGTTTACTTAAAATAAACATAATAAAAATCGATTTAATATGGGCTAACCTTTGGGTTTATGAAAAAAGCGCTTACAATCTGCTTATAACCCACAAAGAAGAATTTAAAAATTACACAAAGATACCCATAAGAATTATTCTACAAGAAGACAAACCTATTTTGGAAAAAGTACAATCCATAAACTACATAGATATTGTTATATAGTATTAGTTTAATAGTTCCCTGTATATGCCATAAAGCTTTAATAAGTAATTGTTTATGTCAAATTGTTGCAGTAGACTGTTTGTATTGTTTGACAATGTATCGTACAGCTTTGGGTTTACTATAATTTTTCTTATCTGATTATAAATATTTTCAGCATCAGTATTGCAAACCAATGTGCATTTTCTTGCCACTTCAATACTTGGCACGTTTTTTGAAACAACACTAGGCAATCCCGTTGCAATAGCTTCTATGTGAGAGTTACCAAAACCTTCATAGTGTGAAAGCAAAACAAACAAATCTGATTTATATAAATAAAAAGACACATCTTTTTGATAGCCACTAAATACTACATTTATACCTAGCGATTTAGCAAGATTTTCTAAATTGGATCTTTCTTTGCCATCTCCTTGCGATGGCAAATGTAGTATTTTTAAATTCTTTGTGAATTTTAGCAAATGCTCTAACTAAACTATCTAAGTTTTTTTGAGACATAAGTCTTGCTGTACTTACTATATTGAAGTGATTTTTAGGGTAGACTCTTTTGATCCATTGGAAGTTATATAGATTAGTCGCATTGTACAAAACAATATGTTTCTTTTTAAACATATTCTGTATTTTTTCAACCATATTATAAACTGCTTTTGACACAGATATATAAAGGCTGGTCCTAAAAGATAAAAACCTATTCAGCGCCCTTCTGTGTAAGTGTTCTTCAATTTTTGTATCGTGAATATGCGTTACAATAGGCGTTTTAGAGTTAATCAAAGCTAATTTAGAAAAATAATCTGCACTAAAATTCATTGTATGGACAATATCTGGTTTTAATTGATTGAATGCTTCTTTTAGCTTTTTAAGCGTAGATAATTTGTAGGCTTTCAAATCTTTTGTAGAATTACATACATTTAAAATATCAATCCCAGCATCGTAAAACTCGTTTAGTTTTTCGCCAACACCAGCCACATTAACAATTTGAAATTTTAAATCAGTGTAATTTTTTTTGAGAAAAGTGCCATATCAAAAATAAGATTTTCTATACCACTATAAGGAATGCTACCTAAAACAATGGCAACTTTCAATCGAGCTGCTCTATAAATAATTTTATTCTATCAATTGATTCACTTATACCAAGTATCTCAATCATCTCAGAAAGGCCAGGCCCTGCGCTTTTACCACTAAGAGCTATTCTTATACCTTGAGCCACATTGACTACTTTTTCACCAAACTCAGTAGCTAAATCGTTAACAAGCATTTGAAAATTATCGTGCGTAAATTCGACTTTTTTAATTTTATCAATAGAAGCAACTAAAATGGCTTTTGTATTTTGATTTGTGTATTTTCTGGTGCCCTTTTCATCGTAAATTTCTGGTCTTGAGCAAAAAAATTCTATCGATTGGGCTAAATCAACCAGTGTTTCAACGCGTGGCTTCATAACTTCGATGGCTTTTTCTACATACTCTTTGTCTTGATTTTTGCAATTTTGACTTAAAAATTCAAAAGAAAGCCCATATAAATCTTTTGTCTGTGTATTTCTTATGAAATACCCATTCAGCCATAGTAATTTTTTATGATCAAAAACCGCTGGCGATTTATTCAAACCTTCTAAGTCAAAGTATTCAAGTAATTTGTCCATAGTAAAAATTTCCTCATCGCCGTGTGACCAACCAAGCCGCGCTAGATAGTTAAGCAGGCTTGCAGGCAGAAACCCTATTTGCTTGTACTCAATGACGCTTTGAGCACCATGTCTTTTTGAGAGTCTTTTTTTGTCTGGACCAAGAATCATTGGTATATGGGCAAATTGAGGTGCTTTTGCATTTAAAACACTATAAATGTATAACTGTTTTGCCGTGTTTGTAATGTGATCATCACCTCTTATGACATGCGTTATATTCATTTCTATATCATCTACAACATTTGTAAAATTGTACATAAAACTACCATCTGAGCGCTGTAGTATAAAATCATCAAATTCCTTACTTGAAAATTTCAACTCACCGTGCACGCTATCATTAAAGCTTACATCTTTTTGCGGTAAATTAATTCTTACAACATAAGGCTTATCTAAATTTTCTTTTATATTTTTACAAAACCCATCATAGTGCGGGTTTTCACCTTTTTTAATCTGATCTCTTTTAAGCTCATCAAGGCGTTCTTTTGTGCAGTAACACTTATACGCAGTGCCATTTTTTAGCATATTGTCAATGTAAGCCTGGTAAATATACGTCCTTTGGCTTTGGTAATATATCTCATCCCATTTTAAACCGCACCACAACAAAGCTTCAAGAATGGATTCTGTATATATTTGTTCAGATCGCTCAAGATCCGTATCTTCTATGCGCAAAATAAAAGCGCCATTGTTTTTTTTTGCATATAAATAATTATACAACGCAGTTCTTAAACCCCCAATATGTAAATGTCCCGTAGGTGAGGGGGCAAATCTAAGCCTTTCCATTTACTTTTTCTCCTTCGTTTGACTTGAAGTCTGCTTTTTGTTGGGATAAATCGTTACATCAACGCGTTCGTTTTTTGAGCCTTGAGCAACGGCGTATTTTTTATCAAGGTAATAAACTATCATATCAGACTTTATAACATTTTTATCGCTTTTTACATATGCATTGCCAATTAATGTAATTTTCTGATCTTTAAGTTCATAGATGCCTTCATTTGCTTTGGCTAATTTGTTTGGCTGTGTAATTACTACATTGCCAATACATACTATCTTCGAAACATCGCCAGTATTCTTATCCTTATAAACATCCATTTTATCTGCGTATAGCGTTGCATCTTTTCTTTTAGCCACAACATTGCCAATAAATGTGTATAGGCCAATATTTTCCTGTGCAATCAATTTATTAGATGTTATGTTTATAGGTATTTTTTCTTTTTTAGCGCTTTCAATAGAATTATTTGCCAATGATAAATTAACTAAAACAAAAAAACTTAAAACAATAAGTAATATATTTTTCATTATAGTTTTTCCATAATTTTTTTTCTTATTTGTTCAAGAGCTTTTTTTCTATGCGATATTTTATTTTTAATCTCGCTTCCAAGCTCAGCTAAAGTCTGATTGAAACCTGAGGGGATAAAAATGGGGTCATAACCAAAACCATTCTCACCTTTTGGTTCAAATGCGATTGTGCCTTCAAGAATTCCTTCTGCACTTATTATTTCTTTATTAATAATAGCCACCATGCAGCAAACAAAACGCGCTTTTCTATTTGCCGTATGCTTTAGCTCTTCAAGCAATTTTCCATTGTTTTGAAAATCATCGCCACCAGAATACCTTGCGGAATAAACTCCAGGTAAACCTAGCAATGCTTGCACTTCCAAACCAGAATCATCCGCCAATACAATATCACATAAATGTTCAATACTTTTTGCTTTTATCAGCGCGTTTTCGCAAAAAGTATGACCCGTTTCTTCTGGGGCGTTGTAGTCTTTTGTTAATCCTATCACATTAAAGTCGCTAAAAATTTTTTTTATTTCTTTTAATTTATGTTCATTAGAGGTCGCAATAATTATTTTAGGTGCTAAAGGCATTTCCCCAATCCTTCATAAATTTTTTTATACCCACATCGGTCAGTGGATGGTTGAACATTAATTCAAGCACATCAGGCGGAATTGTCGCAATATCAGCACCTAGCATTGCTGCTTCTACCACATGCTTGGGACTGCGAATACTTGCTACTATAATTTCGGTTTTGAAGTTGTAATTATCAAAAATTGTCTTGATTTGTTCCACAAGCTCCATACCTTCTTGCGAAATATCATCTAATCTACCAACAAACGGGCTTACATAGCTTGCGCCAGATTTTGCTGCAATAAGTGCTTGAGATGCGCTAAAAACTAGTGTCATGTTCACTTTAACATTTTCTTTGCTCAATATTTGCGTAGCTTTTACCCCTTCTTTTGTAAAAGGTATTTTTACTACCACATTTTTAGCTAGTTTTGAAAACTCCTTTGCTTCTTTGATCATTTCTATAGAATTAGAGCCAATAACTTCAACACTAACTGGCCCATCAACTATTTTTAGAATTTCTTTAATGGTGGGCAAAAACTCTTTCCCTTCTTTTGCAACAAGTGATGGGTTTGTGGTAACACCGTTAACTAAACCCAAGCTTGTAAAATAAGTGATTTTGTCTAAGTTTGCCGTGTCTAAGAAAAATTTCATGTTCGCCTCCCTACCTTATCTTCATATTGTTTTTTACACTTTTTAGAGCAAAAAAACAAATTTTTGTAACGAATTGCTTTCTTTTTCGAAAAATATATACCACAATTTTCACATTTTACCAATTCATCCAAATAAGGCTTGTTGTTGTTTTGTTTTATTCTTCTTTTTTTTCTTACAATATAGTAAATATAAACAATAAACAAAAAAAACAAAAACAGCTTAAGCATTTCTTACGAGCACTTTCTTTATGTTTTTACTATTGCGTGATTTAATTTCGAAGATAAAATTCCTGTAGGTTATTTTTTCACCTTTTTGAGGAATATAACCAAACTTGTAAAGCAAAAAACCGCCCAACGTTTCATATTCTGGAGCTTTTTCAATAGTTGCGCCTAAAGCTTCACTTAATTTTTCTATTTCTATATCTGCATCAACCAAAAGACCATCTTTTGTATTTATAATTTTTTGTTCTACTACGTCGTACTCATCTTCTATTTCGCCAAAAATCTCTTCTAAACAATCTTCTATAGTCAATATGCCACTGCAGCTGCCGTACTCATCTACAATAACCACCATTCTTAAGCCTTCTTTTTTCATTTTTGAAAATATATTTTCTATAGGCGTGTACTCTGGAAAATATACAGGCTCTTGCGCATATTTTTTAAGTGATTCGTCTGCTTTTGCATCAACTAAGTCGTAAATATTTACAATTCCCACTATATTATCGACCCTTTCCCTAAAAACAGGTATTCTTGTATAATCGTTATCTTTATTTGCTAAAGTCAAATCACCAATGGTTTGGTTTTCTTCCAGCGTAAACACTTTTTTTAAAGGAATCATAATTTCCTGTGCTTTTTTCTCTTTGAAAGTTACAATTTGGTCAATCATTTCAGCTTCTAGATCTGAAATATTTCGCTTAAAATACTTGCTTTTAACAATCATTTTTATTTCGTCTCGTGATAGCACGCTTTGTTTGAGTTTACTACTAAAGCTTTTTTGCAAAACATTTGATAAGTAAAACATAAAAACAATAATGGGGTAAAATATCACATTAAATACATACACAACAAGTATGGTTTTTCTTGTTAAAAATAATGGATAATTTCGATACAGTATTTTTGGCAAAATTTGACCAAAAATAACAGCCATTGGCCACAAAAAAATTATAGAAACAAACGGGTTATTGAAGATATTTTCGCTTAAATAAGCTCCAATATACGAAGAAATTACAAGGCTAACATTTGTGCCAACTAAAGCTGCAGAAAGTAACTTTTGAGGGTTTTTTGAATATTTTGATATGATAGATGAAATTTTTGATCTAGAATCAATGTGCTCGGGGTTAAGCGACAAAATACCAATCTCTGCTCCATCAAATATAGCTTCAAGTAATGTAAGTATGATGATGATAATAATAAACGTTAAAATCATTAACTAATTAAACCATTAACAATAATATTAATTGCCTCTTCTTCATCTAAGCCTTTTGACATTAGTATATCTAACTGGTCTTGCCTTATGCGTCCAACGCTTGCTTCATGCGTTAGTTCTGATTTTTCATTGACTACCTTCAAAATTGGTACAGTGGATACCAAAACTTCAGAGCCTTTTACAACTTCATTGCACTCAATATGGCCTTTTGAGTAGGCGCCATTTCCATAGGCTTCATTGATTACATTAGCTTGAGTAGAATCAGTTGCAAAAATAGACGACTTTGCTATGCCAGACGCATACTGGCCATTTAACCTCAAAACCTCTTGGATATCAATTTTATCGTCTTTCTTGCCGTAAATTTTGCTTTCCAAATCAGCTTTTGCATAATCATCTATATCAAAATCCATAACTACATTGATTCTACCAATACGGGTTTTTGTAGCATAAAACTTACTTTGAAAAAACGCATTTTTATCTAACTTTGCATATGTAATTGTTTCAACAAATATACCACCATTTTCATCGTGAAAATGCTCGTCTTCATAGGCTACAAATGAGTTTTTACCTATATACATCTGAGAAATCATCTTATGGTGCAACTTTTCGATTTTGGTTAGAATGCAGTGAGATTTAAACTTCACTTTAACATTTGAACCTATATTATAGTTAAACTGCAACAGTTGCTCGCCTTTTTTTTCCAAAAAACCTGTGCATAAATGGACTGGTATAGGTATTACCGTATTATCCTCTATGTCAACATCGATTATTACAACACCATCACCGCGCGTTTTTGATCTAACATCTATGCCCTTTAGCGTATTTAAACCCACAACTTTGTTCCCGCTTACAATTATAGAGGCCACACCTTTATTTTTAAGCGATTTATCGTTTGTATTTTTTTCGTATAACTCAACTAATTGGTTAAACTCGTTTTCGTATGCTTTTACTATATCAATCATATTTCTTGCTCCTTTGGCGTATTTACATTATCGCATACATCGCATGTGCTTCTATAGTAGTCTATAATATCGCTACATGCACCACTTTTTAGCACTCTACCATCGCAAATCAAATAGGAATAATCACTGTGGTTTGCAATTTCTTCTCTGTGAGTTATAACGATAACGCCTGTGTCATTTTCTTTTAAGTGTTTCATAATATCTACTATCATATCTAAACTCATCAAATCTATACCTGAATCTGGCTCATCCATAATTAAAAATTTCGGCTTTAATAGTATACAACTTGCAATTTCCACCCTTTTGCGCTCACCGCCTGATAATTTTTTATCAACAAAACGCGATAGATAAACATCGGGGTTGAGTCTTACTAGATTTAATGCTTCTTTTATATCATCTAATTTTATTTTCCCACCCAAACTTAAATAATTTTTAACACTTAAACCTTCAAATCGAGCAGGCTCTTGCCACAGCAAGCTAATGCCTAATCGAGCACGATCTGTAATGCTAAAATTTGTTATATCATTGTCGTCTAAGTAAATCTTTCCTTCATTAGGTTTATAATCGGACAATCCCATTATTATATAAGCAAGTGTTGATTTACCCACACCATTGCTTCCAATAATGGATGTAATTTTTTCTTCTTCAAAGCTGATGTTTACACCTTTTATGATTTCTTTTGAGTTGCGAGAGTATTTTATATTTTCTAATGTTAACATATTGTCTCCTTATTAAATTGTATTCTAAACTAATTCCATGTCAAGTTTCTTTAATCTTTCAATCTCATCTCTAAACTCAATGGCTTTTTCAAACTCCATTTTTTCGGACGCTTCTTTCATTTGCCTATAAAGCTTACTTATCATTTTTGGCAAATCTTTCTTTATTATGCCATCAATTTTTGGGTTTTCCAAATAATCCAAATTGCACATTTCCAAAACCTTACTATCTTTATTTTTTATTATTGTTGTAGGCGTTATATGATTTTTTATATTGTGACTTTCTTGAATTTTTCTTCTTCTTAGCGTTTCATTTATTGCTTCCTGCATTGATTTAGTCATATTATTTGCATAAAAAATTACTTTAGAAGTTGCATTTCGTGCAGCTCTTCCTGCAGTTTGTATAAGGCTCGTTTTGCTTCGCAAGAAACCCTCTTTGTCTGCATCCAATATTGCTACTAAATTTACCTCTGGTATATCAAGGCCCTCTCTTAGTAAATTTACGCCTACAAGACAGTCAAACTTATCGTTTCTAAAATCCCATATAATCTTCGCACGCTCAATTGCGTCTATCTCAGAATGCATATACTTTGCCCTAAGCCCTAAATTATTGTAATATTCGCTTACATCTTCTGCCATTTTTTTTGTAAGTGTCGTCACAAGTACCTTATAACCTTGATTTATGCTATTTTTAATCTCACCAAACAAATCATCTATCGCCCCATCCATAGGCTTTACTAATATTTCTGGATCCATAAGTCCCGTTGGTCTAATAATCTGCTCTACTATGTATGGTTTTGATAGTTCAAGCTCAAATTCAGATGGTGTAGCCGAAACAAATATTACTTGATAATTTTTTTCCATAAATTCATTGAATTTAAGTGGTCTGTTATCCAAAGCGCTTGGCAACCTAAAGCCGTAATTTACGAGTGTTTTTTTCCTTGAGTAATCACCTTCATACATACCTCTTAATTGTGGGATTGTAACATGAGATTCATCTATAATTAACAAAAAATCCTTATTAAAGTAATCTATTAAAGAAATAGGGGGCTCACCTGGCGATCTACTTGAAAAATGCAAGGAGTAATTTTCAATACCGCTGCATGTGCCCGTTTGTTCAATCATTTCAAGGTCAAAATTAACCCTTTCCTCTATGCGTTGGGCTTCCAAAAGCTTATTTTGGGATTTAAAAAATTGAATGCGCTCCCTTAACTCCTCTCTTATTCTATGAATCGCTATGTTGCGTTTTTGCTTTGTAGATACGTAGTGGCTTGCTGGAAAAATAACCACAGAGTCTTTTTTTTCAATCAATTTGGCAACAAGAGGATCAAAAATGGATATTTTTTCAACTGTATCGTCAAAAAATTCAATTCTTAAAGCCATGTTTTTAAAATAAGACAAATACACATCAACAACGTCACCCCTTACGCGAAAATTACCCCTTTCAAAATCAATATCGTTTCTCTTGTACAAAAGTTCAACCAGTACTTCTAAAAATTTTCTGATGTTTAATTTATCGCCAACACTTATCTTAAAAGACATGCCTTCATAATCTTCTTTTTCGCCAATGCCATATATACACGAAACGCTTGCTACAACAATAACATCTTTTCTTGTAAGCAAGCTCATCGTAGCTTTTTGGCGAAGTCTGTCTATCTCATCATTAATAGATGAGTCTTTTGCAATATAGGTATCTGTGCGGGGTACATAGGCTTCTGGTTGATAATAGTCGTAATAGCTAATAAAATACTCAACCGCATTATTTGGAAAAAAATTCGCAAATTCTGTATAAAGCTGACTTGCAAGCGTTTTATTATGAGAAATTACCAGTACAGGTTTATTTATATGTTTAATTAAATTTGCTATTGTAAAGGTTTTGCCACTGCCTGTTACGCCAATCAATGTTTGGAATCTAACACCTTTTTTTAGGTTGTTAACCAAACTTCTTATTGCATTTGGCTGGTCGCCTGTGGGCTTATAATCTGAGTGTAGATCGTATATCATCTTTAAATCCTATCTATTAAACAATCTGTAGAAGCTATTTTATCAATAAATAATATGCCGTCTAAATGATCAATTTCATGTTGAATTACAACCGCTTCAAATCTTTTTGCTTCAAGCGTTTGTTTTTTGCCATTTAAATCTATATAACCAACTGTTATTTTTTTTGGCCGTGAAACGTAGGCTAAATAATCTGGTATGCTAAGACAACCTTCTTTTGTAACTATACCATCTAAGCTCTTTTCAAGAATCGCCGGGTTTATCATTATTATCCTTCCATGATTTTTGTTTTTTGTTTTTGACACATCTACTGCAACAATTCTTGTCAAATATCCGATTTGCACAGCAGCTATGCCCACACAATGATTATAATAGTCAAGCACAAATGTGAGCTTATCTGCAATAGACAATATTTCATTATTAATAGAATCTACATCAAGCGATTGTTTTTTTAAAAGTTTGTCTGGAAACTTTACAATTTCTATCATTCATATACTGTAAGACTCGATCGGCCTAATTGAAAAATCAACATCCATTTCTTTCGAAATTGCGTTTATTGTACTATTGACAGAACTAATGTTTACATCCATTGGTACTTCAACTTCCAAAACCATAATGTATATATCTTTCTTCGATCCAGAAACCCGAGTCTTTAAGTCAACAATATTTATATTTAAATCACATAACGCTTGAGTAACTTTATATACAATACCTGGTTTATCACTACCATAAATTGAAATCATATATTTTTTTACTTCTTTTAAAGGCTGGTCCACTGCGTCAATTTGTCTTGCAGAAATGCTTAATTGCAAGTTTTTTCTAACATTTGCAAAAGCTTTCTTTAACTCCAATAAGCTAATTATAGAAGTATTTGAAATAATCAGTATCATGGAAAATTGATCTTTTAGTAATGTTGAAGAAGAATCCTCTATATTAAAATTCAGCTCGTATAGTACTTTTGCCACACTGGCAACAATGCCTGGCTTATCCTTCCCAATAACCGTTAAAGCATAATAATACTTCATACTACAGCATAATTATAAGTATTTTTTTTAAAAAAACAAATTAAACTTTTCCATACTTAAAGGATATAACTATAGCGCTTATAATAAATGCAATGCCAACAAATTGCCATAAGCTAATGGTTTGAGCAAAAAAAATATACGCCAAAATTGAAGAGCCAATAATTTCTCCAAGCGTAGTAATTGCTATAGCGGTTGCTTTTAAATACTTTAGCGCCCAATTAAATGCGCTATGGCCTACAAGCTGCGGTATAATTGCAAGGAGAAATATAAAAGAAAAATCCCTTGTGCTATAGTGAAAAGCATCCACATTGGCAAACATTACCATGATAGTTATGAAAATGGCAGCCGATGAATATACTACAGTAATATATTTGTTTGTATCCATACTTTTTCTAAGTTGAGCCCCAATTATAAAGTAAAAACTCACGCTAAAAGCACCAATTAAAGCTAACATATCCCCAAATAAAGCTACTTTGTCAATTTTAGAGCTAAATAGATTACCATCATTTACTGTTATAATAATCGTTCCAATAAAAGATACAATTAACGCTAAAACCATCTTAAATGTAATTTTTTCTTTCATTAAAAACAGCGATACCAAAACTACAAAAAAGGGGTTAGTGCTAACAAGCACCACTGAGCTTGCGATAGAAGTGTATTTTAGTGAAGCAATCCAAAAATAAAAATGCAACGCTAAAAAAACACCACTTAAAAAACCAAGCAAAAGCTCTTTTCTTGATAACGGTAGTATTTTGTTCTTTTTTAAAATGTTAATAAGCAATAATATTAGCGCTGCAATATCAAGCCTATACATTGATAATACTATGCTTGGCACATTGGCACATTCCTTTATAAATATCGAAGCAAAGCTAACGCCAATTATACCTATTAAGCTGGCTAAAATAATTTTATGCTTACTCAAAACTATGCTGTGTCCTTGCTATTATTTCATTTTGTAGCTGTTCATTTAAGTGACAAAAATAATCGCTATACCCGGCCACCCTTACAATCAAATCAGAGTAATCCTGCGGTTTTTTTTGGGCTTCTTTTAAGGTATTTGCATCTACTACATTAAACTGCACATGATGCCCATCAAGTTTAAAATACGATCTAATTAGACTCACTAAAGCATTTATACCTTTTTGATCTTTTAGTAAATCAGGTGTAAACTTCATATTAAGCAGTGTTCCTCCGGTTTTTATATGATCCATTTTTGATGCAGATTTTATCACAGCTGTGGGTCCTTTTCGATCTGCTCCTTGGGTTGGCGATATACCTTCTGAGATAGGAATATAGGCTAGTCTACCATCTGGCGTTGCAAGCATCTTCGACCCAAAATACACATGCACAGTTGTTGGCAACATATTTATCCTAAAGGTTCCACCTTTATAAGTAGGCTTGCCATCAATATTTTTAAAAAATTCATCGAATACTTCTTGCATTATGCTGTCAGCAAAATCATCATCGTTGCCATATTTGGGTGCTTTATTAAGCATTATTTGTCTTTGGATTTCAAAACCTTCAAAGTTTGATTTTAGCATTAAAAGCAAATCATTCGGCTCTATTTTCTTTGTATTAAACACAAGGTACTTTATGCTCGACAAACTATCTGTAACTGTTCCTATGCCTGTGCCTTGTATGTAGCACGTATTGTACCTTGTGCCACCTGCGTTGAAGTCTTTGCCGTTTTGTATACAATCATCAATAAGCACAGATAAAAATGGGACAGGGCAATATTTTGCATATATTTGCTCAATCATTAAACTGCCTTTCATTTTGATATCAATAAAGTACTGTAATTGCTTTTTGTAGGCATCGAAAAATTCATCAAATGTACTATAGTCTTGAAAATTTTTTATTTTCAAACCGATTTGCTTGCCAGTAAGAGGATCTATACCATTATTTAATGTGATTTCTAGCACCTTTGGCAGGCTAAAATATCCAGTTAATGTGTAGCTTTCTTTGCCAAAAGCCCCAGATTCCACACAGCCGCTTGTGCCGCCAAGTCGTGCATCCTCTATAGATTTGCCTTGCCTTAATAATTCTTGCACTACAGAATCCGCATTAAAAATAGCCGGTTGTCCAAATCCAGTTTTTATTACATCTATAGCCCTTTTTATGAACTCATCAGGTGTTTTTTTGCTAACATGAATTGAAGGGTTTGGTTGCACAAGCCTCATTTCTTCAATCACATCCAGCGTTAGATAAGATAGCTCATTAACACTTGGATTGCCTTTTTCACCCAAACCACCTAAATTAATTTGGGCAAAATCCGTATACGTTGAGCTCTCCTGCGCTGTCACACCCACTTTTGCAACCGCTGGATGGTTATTAAATTTTATCCATAAACACTCAAGTAGCTCTTTTGCCTTTTGCTTTGTTAAAATACCTCTTTCAATATCCTTTTTGTAAAATGGGTATAGATGCATATCAAGCTTACCAGGGCTAAATGAATCCCAACCATTAAGCTCGGTTATTACGCCAAGATGTACAAACCAGTAATACTGAATTGCTTCATAAAAAGTTTCTGGCTTGTAAGCTGGCACTTTGTTACAAATCCTTGCAATCTCTAAAAGCTCTTGCTTTCTAGTGGGGTTTTGCTCTGATTGGGCTATTCTTAAAGCTTCTTTTGCGTATCTATTTGCGAATTTTATAATTGCATTTGCAGCAATCTTCATTGCATGGAGTTCTTCTTTTTTGCTCAAACTTTCTGGATCATTTTTTGAATTGTTGAGTGTTTCATTTATCTGGTCAATGATGTCAAGCATACCCATTTTATAAATTTTATCGCCCAAAACCGTATGACCAGGTGCGCGCTGTTCCATAAATTCGGTAAAAACACCAGCTTCAAATGCATCAAGCCACGCTTGATGCATATTTGAAAATATCTTTTCCCTTATAGTTTTGCCACTCCAATAGGGTATTATAGCATCTTTATAAAGCAAAAATACTTCATCATCAACCCTATAGGGGACCTTAGATCTTTCATTTAAAATTTTTAAATCTTGTAATGAGTGTAGATTGATTTCTGGATAAGTTGGCGTCGCCTTAGGAAACTCCCCACGCTCTCCCACTATCAATTCATCGTCAAGTAGTGTTACTTTTTTATTTTCCAAAATATACTCAAATGCTAGCGCCCTTTTTAAAGGTATGCTGTCAACATCATTTTTTTTGTAAAACTCTGTTAAAAGCATTGCTCTTTCGGCGGAAATTTTTTCTTGAGCGTGCAAGCTTTGTTCGTATAGTTTTTTAATACGAGCGGTGCAACCCCTTAGTGTTTTTGGTTGTTTAAACCCTACAATTGAGCAACTCGTTTGCATATTAGCCTCCTATATTTACAATAAATTCTTGAGACTTAAAAAAGTTTGCTATTGAATTAACTGCTTCATCAGATGGTTTTTTAATATGTTGAAGTTTAAATTCCATATTAAGCCGCCTATACTTATCAAGCATTATATTGTGATAAAAAAGCAAATCTATCTTGTGAATCTTTAGTTTTTTCAAAAATATAGCAGTTTGAGAAAGATTATCCAAATTATCATTAATCGTTGGTATTATCGGTAGCCTTATAGTGATTTTGTCTCTTGCGGCGCAAGAGAGTTTTTCTAAATTTTCAAGAATGATTTGATTTGATACGCCTGTGTATTTTTTGTGCAATTGTGGATCCATTATCTTTAAATCGTACAAAAACTGGTCAGTATAGTCTAAAATCTTTTCTATATTTGAAAAGTTTGTATAGCCTGAAGTATCAATCGCAATATTTAGATAGTAATCCTTTAGTTTTTTAACCAAATACAATAAAAATTTGGCCTGAGAAAATGGTTCTCCACCAGAAATTGTAACACCACCCTCACTGTAGAATACTTTATCTTTTAATATTTCTTCAACCAATTCATTTATGCTGTAGAGTGCTCCAATTTCAGATAGGGCGTTTGTAGGGCAACTCTTTGTGCAATCCAAGCACATGTTACATAAAAGTTTGTTGATATGAGCTTTGTTGTCAATTATTTTAATGGCTTGTTTTTTACAAATATGTTCGCATGTCTTACAATTTATGCATTTGTTTTCATAATGCACTAATTGTGTTTTAAAACTTTGACTTTCTGGGTTATGACACCAAAGGCACGACAAAGGACAACCTTTAAAGAATATTGTTGTCCTGATACCTTCTCCATCGTGAATAGAATATCGCTTAATATCAAAAATTAGACCTTTCATTGTCTAAAGTAATACTCCATAATAAATTTTTCCTGCACACTAAAAGACCAATGAACATCCTTCATAAATACAGCTGCCTTAAAACAATCTTTTTCCAACAATTCTATGAAAGAATCATGTTCTGTTGTTGATCGCTTTTCCCACTCTGGCAAATAATGTGCTTTTTTTGGAAAATCATAAAGCCTTTGTCTTAAGTTTTCAATTATTTTTAGGGCATAGTGATTTTTACTTAAATTTAAGTATGAGTTGTGAAAATTTAAATTGTTTTTATAGTACAAGTCAAAATTTGATTCATCAAGTGCTTTTTGCATCACATCATTGTAAACTTTTAGTTTTTCAATCAATTGACTGTCAATATAAAGACACAGCTGTTGTATAATAGCGCATTCCAAAGCTCCAATTATTTCATAAAAATACTTAACATCATCTACACTAAGTTTATTAATCAATATACCTTTTCTTGGCTTTATCGTAACGAAACCATACATCTCAAGTTGCAACAGAGCATCTCTTAAAGGTGTTTTGCTAATTTTTAGCAGATTTGATAAGGCATTGATATCAATATAGTCGCCACCTTTTAGATTTTGTTTGTTTATCTGTTCCTTTAAGTACTCGTATACTTGTTCCCTTAAAGACTTTAAATTAATTTCCATCTGATATCTGATATATCACATATTTTATTAAAAAAAGCCACGACTGTGGCCCGTATTTAATTTTTTCATTCTCTTCTCCCCATCCCAAACAGGTTTAAAAGCATTAAGAAAAGGTTAATAAAGTCAAGATATAAAGCCAAAGCACCAATTACAGTGCCTTTTAAAACTAAAGAGCTATTGTCTGCATCAATTGTGTAACTCATTTGTTTCAATTTTTGATTATCGTAGGCTGCAAGACCAGCAAATACTATAACGCCAATTACACTTATTACAAAATACATCATTGGACTTTTGAGAAATATATTTACCACACTTGCTATAATAACACCTATTAAACCCATAAACAAAAAATGGCCAAAGCCCGTTAAATCTTTTTTTGTAGTCAAGCCAAATAAACTCATAACTAAAAACATCAAAGCACTTGTTCCAAATGCTGAAGCAATAACTGTTTGCGTGTATGCTAAAAAGATGAAGGATAGTGTTACACCATTGAGTAAACTATACAGTATAAATAAAAAAGCAGCAACTTGAGCATTTAGCTTATTAATTCCCGCACTAATTGTGAACACTAGGCCTAATTCCCCTATTATTAAAACCCAAAACAAAATAGGATTTTTGGCAATTATACTCAAGGCTTGAGGGCTGGTAGAAAAACCATAGGAGATTAAAAAAGTTAACCCTAAACCCAAAAACATCCACAAATATACCTTACTTACAAAAGCTGACGTGCTTATTGCTTGATCTTGTGTTCTTAATATTGTATTTGACATACCTCAGACCTCCCTTTTTTAGATTATAATCAATTTTACGATTTATTCAAGCGATCTAGATCCGATTGATACAATAACTATACCTAAAGCAATAAACACTAAACCAACCAACGCAGATAGGTAAATTTTTTGGCCTAAGAATAAATTTAGGTATATAAGCGACAAAAAAGGCGTTAAATAAATACCGTTTGATATAATATGCGTTTTTAAATACTCTAGGGCTTTAAACCAAAATATAAAGCTTATACCATTTATAAATGTTCCATTAACAAACAACCAAAATAAACTTTTAAAATTCGGTATTTTAAACGTTGATAGTATAAATAGGGTTGGTGTGATAAATATTAAAACAACCAAAAAATATAAAAAAACGCTTGTGGTTTTTTCAAAATTCATCTTTTTGCCAATAACTGAGTACACAGCAGCACTTAAGGCTGCAAGGAGTGCAAAAAAATCTCCTTTAATATTACCTAGACTTATTTGGAAAATATTCCCTTTAGTTACAATAATTATTATACCAAAAAAGCTAATCAAAATAGCAAGAATTTTTTTTATTGTGAGTTTTTCTTTAAACACAAATATTGACATAATAAATAAAAATACGGGCCAGGTATAGTTTAAAATAAACGCACTTACTGGATCTCCAATAGAAAACGCTTTATAAAGCATCAGGTAATTAAAGTAAATACCAATAAAGCCTATTAAAATAATGTAAAAGTAATCTTTTTTTGTATAAGAAAAAATCAGCTTTAATTTTTTTTGTAAAATCACAAAAACAAACAGAACTATTGTAGAAATTATTGTTGAGTAAAATAACATCTGAATATTATCTAAGACAGACAGTATTTCTTTTGAAGCAATAGGTATAAGTGCCCAGCATGCTATACATAAAGCTAGATAAATATAACCTTTTTTGGTATTTGACATTATAGTATTTTACTAATAAAAAGCTTCGTGCGTTCTTGCTTTGGGTTTGTAAAAATTTCCTGAGGTGTTCCTTCTTCTACAATCTGACCATCATCCATAAACACTACTCTATCACCAACTTCACGTGCAAAACCCATTTCGTGCGTAACAACAATCATAGTCATACCTTCTTTGGCTAAGTTTCTCATAACATTTAACACTTCACCCACCATTTCTGGATCCAGTGCACTTGTGGGTTCATCAAACAACATTACAATAGGGTTCATAGCCAAAGCCCTAGCAATTGCCACACGTTGCTGTTGACCACCTGATAATTCATCTGCGTAGTGATTTGCCTTTTCTTCTAAACCAACTTTTTTTAAAAGCTCTAGTGCAAGCCTGTGAGCTTCTTCTTTAGACTTGCCAAGTACTTTAATGGGTCCAATAGTAATATTATCTATTACTGTTAAGTGTGCAAACAAGTTAAAATGCTGAAAAACCATTCCCACTTCTCTTCTTACTAAATTTAGGTTAGTTTTATTGTGTGTAATCTCAACATTATTTATGTAAATCTCGCCACTATCAACTTTTTCCAAGCCATTTAAACATCTTAAAAAAGTGCTTTTCCCTGAACCAGAAGCACCCATTATTACAACAACTTCTTTTGGCTTAACCGATAGCGATACACCTTTTAGTACTAAATTTTTTCCAAAGCTTTTTTTAACATTTTTAGCGTCTATCAATTTTGAATCTCCTTTCTAAATATCCAGAAATTCCAGTCAATGTGAAAATTATAGCTAGATATATTACAGCTACCGCAGTCCAGATTTGCAATGATGCAAATGTTGTAGAAATAATCATTTGACCCTGCCTTGTAAGCTCTGAGATGGAAATTACAGATAACAGTGATGTGTCTTTGATAGTTTGTATAAATTGATTGACAAGTGGTGGTATCATACGCTTAAAAGCTTGAGGTAATATAATATATCTCATTGTTTTATATTTTGTCATACCAATACTATAAGCTGCTTCTGTTTGACCTTTTCCTATAGACAAAATACCAGCTCTAATGATTTCTGTAAGGTATGCGCCTTCATTAAGGGACAGTGCAAGTATACCAGCAATAGGCGTAAAATAAGGGTGAAACCACTCATGTAAAGGCAAAATCATTGGAAGCGCAAAGTAAATATAAAAAATCTCAACGAGCAAAGGCAGTCCTCTAAAAATATGTACATAAACTTCGCCTGTTTTTTTGAATATGGGATTGTGTGAAATTTTAAATAATGCAAATATAAGTCCAAGAAATGTTGCTACAATTATAACAACTACTGAGTAGAACAGTGTTAGTTTTGCTCCATATATTAGTTGAGGTAAATTTTGCCAAATTACATTTAAAAAATCACTCACTATAAACTACCAACCTTTTTGAAAAATTAAAGCAGCCCTTTGGTTGGCTGCTTATCTTAAATTATTTTGTAATCAATCCAGCATTATCATCGCCAAAGTATTTTCTATAAAGTTTTAGGTATGTACCGTTTTGTAGAATTTTTTCAAGACCAGCATTTACTTTTTCAAGCAACCTTGGATCTTGTTTGCTAACAGCAATTCCATAATCTTCACCGGTTAATAATTTTCCAACCGTATGGACATTTTTATGAGTTTTTGCATAATTAATATTTACTGGGTTATCAAACACCACTGCCTGAGCACCACCATTTTGCAATTGGTTGTAAGCATCGTCAATGTTTGTAAAACGTTCTACTTTGATATCTTTCATTTTTGATAACATGATATCAGCGGTTGTCCCTAACTTTGTGGCTGCAGTTTTTCCTTTCAGATCAGCCAAATCTTTAATTGGGCTATCTTTTTTAACCAATATGGACTGTCCTGAGTGATAATATGGTTTTGAGAAATACACAACTTGAGCCCTCTGAGGTGTAATTGTCATACCTGCTACTGCCATTTGAATTGTACCCGTTTGGAGTGCTGGAATCAGACCTTGAAAATCCATAGTGTGCCATTCAACTTTAAATCCTTCTGCTTTTGCAATGGCATTTACCAAATCAACATCAAAACCTACTACTTTACCATGTTCTTGCATTTCAAATGGTGGGAAAGTAGTATCCACGCCTACTTTAACTACCGGTTCGGCTTTAGCCAAATTTAGCAAACCTAAGGAAAATACGAAAAAACTAGCTACAAAAAACACAAAAACTTTACGAAGCATACAAACCCCCTTTTAATTTTCTACTTAAGTTTTAACAAATTATAATAAAATTGTCAACTGATTTTTAATTAGATGGGGTGCGCTAATGCACCCCTAAAGTTTAAGACTTGGGAGGTCTTAAGGCTAATGAGATTATGATACCTATGATTGCTATTATCATAACTATTGGGAACACTGTAAAATAAGAGCCCGTCATGTCTTTAATTTTACCGGAAAGCAGTGTACCTAAAATTGCAGCTATACCGTATGCTGTAAATATTACACCGTAGTTTTTACCATAATATTTAGTGCCAAAGAATGTTTTTGTTGCAGTTGGTGCAATTGCAAGCCAACCACCAAGTGTAAGCCATAGCAAAGAAAATGCTATATAATAAATTCCTACGCTTTTTGATGAATATAACAAACCTGTTGCAACAGCAATTATCACAAAAGACAAAGCAGATGCGTATTTTGGAGTCAATTTATCTGTAAGCCAGCCGTATAAAGGTCTTCCTGCAAAGTTAAATACCGCAAATAATTGAATAGCACTTGCTGCTGCAGCAACAGACAACTTCAATTCCTTTCCTACAGGCGCCGCAATACCTATTGCCGTAATACCTGCCATAGCGCCAATTATATATAAGAACCAAAGTATCCAAAAGGTTGATTTTGTCATAGCTTCTGAGCGATCATAATCTTTAACAGCAACTATTTGAGTCTGAACGGTAGTTGTAGTGGATGCGACTTTAAAATCAGGTGGAGGAAATTTAAATGGCAAAGAAAGCAATACATTTATAACCAAAAATACTACACCTAAATACATAAAAGTATTCAAAGGGCCCACAGAGGCTATTAGAGCTTTGATTATTGGTGCCATAATAAGTGCAGAAAGGCCAAATCCGCCTACCGTTAAACCAATTGCTAAACCGCCTTTGTCTGGAAACCATTTAGCAGCAACGGCAACAGGACAACCATAAACTAAACCTACACCAAAACCACCGATTATCCCATAAATTAAAGCAAGCATCCCAATACTTGTGGAAAATCCAGCTAAAATCCAGCCAATTCCAACAAGTATACTACCCAAAATCATCGTATTTCTTGGGCCCCATTTTTGCATCAAATTGCCACCAATTGGCATAGCTATAGCAAAAACTGCCAAGAAGAGCATAAAAGGATAACCACTTGCAGTAGCTGAGATACTCCAGAGTTTTTCAAGAGGAGCCCTAAACAAACTAAAAGAGTAAATAGTCCCAAGCATTATGTTTACAACTAAACCAAGAATAACATAAAGCCATCTACCACCACCTGCTTGTGCAGCATCTTGAGCCATACTAAGACCTCCTTACAAATAAATTAATTGTTTGTAATAAATATATCAAATAAAATTTAATTTGTCAATTACTTTTTATTTAATTATTTGAAAATAATAAAATACAAACCTCACATTTTGATAAGGGTTAATAAATCTAATATTTTAATTGTCAAATTTTTTTGTTTAGATAATTATAAATTGAATTTTTAAAAATTTTCTGTAACATACCAAATTATGAAAACGATAGTAATATTGGGTCAAACAGCAACAGGCAAATCAGAGTTAGCATTTAGACTTGCAAAAACACTAAATGGTGAAATAATTTCTGCAGATTCCATTCAAATTTATAAATATTTTGATGTAGGATCTGCAAAACCGTCAAAGACATGCTTAAAAGAAATTAAACATCATTTGATTGATATTAAAGAACCAGATGAAGATTATAGCGCCCAAGAATTTTCGATCCAAGCCAAACAAATAATACAAGAGATTAAATCAATAGGTAAAATTCCTATGCTTTGCGGAGGCACATTGTTTTATATTGATGCGCTGCTAAATTCACTTGACTTAATTCCCCAAGTGGATTCAAAAATTAAAAACTTTTTTGATAGTGTAGGCAATGAAAATGTGATTAATTTATATAAATGGCTTAAAATTATTGATCCTAAATGGGCACAAAAAATTAACAAAAATGATAAGCAACGTACTATTAGAGCTTTGAGTGTTTTTTTACAAACTGGAAGTAGTTTAACGAATTTTTTTAATACAAAAAAGAAGGAAAATTTTTTTGAAAATTGCATGATATTTTCATTGCAAATTTCAGACAATGTATTAGAGAAAAGGATAATTCATAGAACAACAAATATGCTTGATGGACTTATAGAAGAGACGCTTAATATTATAAAAATGGGTTTTGCCCAAACAAAACCCATGCAGTCTATTGGTTATAGGCAAGCTTTACTGTATATTAATGGTAAAATAACCAAAGAAGAAATGACAGACAGTATTATAAAAGAAACAAAACTATACGCTAAAAGGCAAAAAACATACTTTAGCTCAAAGTTTAAAGATAAAAGCATCAAAGTGGATTACAAAAATGCTTTTGAAACAATTATGGAATACCTATACCAAAGCCATCTGCCTTAGTCTTTTAATACGCTCTTGAATAGGCGGGTGGGTAGAAAACAAGTTTATTATACCTTTTGCACTGAATGGGTTTACAATAAAGAGATTCTCCGTGGCAGGATTGCCTTTTAATGGTATTTGTTTTGAATAGTTTTCAAGCTTTTCTAAAGCGCTTGCTAAATATAAAGGGTTAGCGCTAAATTCTGCGCCAGCTTTGTCTGCTTCGTATTCCCTCGCACGTGATATTGCAAGCTGGATTAGCGTTGCAGCCAAAGGTGCAAATATTGCTAGTGCTATTAAAACAAAAGGGTTAGATTCTGAATCTCGATCTTTAGAAAATCCTCCAAACAGTGCAGCCCATCTTATCATATCGGCGATAATCATTATAGCGCCAGCTATAGTTGCAGCAATTGTAGAAATTAAAATATCCCTGTGTTTAATATGACCTAACTCATGCCCCAATACCCCCATTAGTTCGTTTTCATTCAGGAGCCTTAGCGCTCCCGCTGTAACAGCAATCGCTGCGTTTTTTGGGTTTCTGCCCGTTGCAAATGCGTTTGGAGCTTCCTGTGGTATTATGTATATGCTTGGCATAGGCAAATCTGCATTTTGAGCAAGTTTTCTTACAATCCTGAATAAAGCAGGATACTCGCTTTCTGTAACCTTTTGAGCGTGATATATTCCAAGCGCTATTTTATCAGAAAAAAAGTAACTAAAAAAATTCATCCCAATTGCAAGCGCAAATGCTATCAAAGCCCCACTTCTGCCACCTATTGCATTTCCAATTACAATAAACAGTGCTGTAAGTATTCCTAGTAAAAGCGCGGTCTTAACCGTGTTTATCATAATTATTACCTCCTTTTCATGTTTTTTCCATTAAAATTATAAAGCAAAAGTAAAAATTGTCAAGGTATCCTTGAATATGTTAGTTACCTGTAGTATAATTGATAACTGTATAGGAGGTGTAGCATGGGAAGTGTAATAATTACTGGTGCTTCAAGCGGCATTGGAAAAGCGTGTGCTGAAATTTTTGCAAAAAATGGTTATAATCTTGTATTAAATGCAAGAAGAATAGACAGATTAGAAGAAATTGCAAGTAAATTAAAAAATGAAAAAATAAAAGTGTTTTATAAAAAAACCGATATGTCAAATAAAGAAGATATATTTGAGTTTGTTGAATCTATACCCAAAGATTTTTACCCAATAGACATACTTATAAATAACGCTGGACTATCCCGCGGTTTAGAACCATTAGATCAAGGGAACATTGACAATTGGAATGAGATGATTGATGCAAACATCAAAGGCGTGCTGATTATAACAAAACTGATTATACCTATTATGAAAAAACAGGGTTATGGTCATATAATTAATTTAGGTTCTATTGCAGGGCATGAATCGTATCCTGGCGGAAATGTCTATTGCGCAACAAAAGCTGCTATTAAGTCTTTAACAAAAAGTTTAAGAATGGACTTAATAAGAACAAATATACGTGTATCAAGCATTGATCCAGGTATGGTAGAAACTGAGTTTAGCGAAGTAAGATTTAGAGACGCACAAAGGGCTAAAAAAGTTTACGAGAACATAAAACCATTGTATGCAGAAGATATTGCCGATGTTATATACTTTATTGCAACAAGGCCTCAGCATGTAAACATTGAAGATGTAATTATAATGCCTACTCAGCAAGCAAGCGTTTTGATTAATGATAGGGATTACAACAAATAGGGGGTAGTTTTGTTTGAAATAATAAAAGAAATCAAGGAAAAAAAACATCAAGAGATAAGTGGAGAATTATTTATGGTGTTAGAAAAACACTTCCTTGATGCAAAAAATGGTGATAAATATATTGGTTTAAAGTTAAAAGACAAAAGTGGCACTATAGAGGCAAAGATCTGGAAAAATTTATATCACTTGCACGAAAATTTTAAAGAGGGAGATTTCGTAAAACTCAAAGCAAAAACTAATTATTATAAAGACAATTGGCAACTTATTATAGAAGACATTCAAAAAGTAGATGCCGATGAGAAATTAAAAGATGAGTTTTTGCCAAAAACAAAAAAAGATATAGAAGTCTTATCTAAAGAACTTTTTGCTATTATAAACGGCATACAAAACCAAGGTATTAAAAAATTGCTGCTTAACATTTTTGGAGTTGATGAATTTTTTTCTAAATTTAAAAAAGCGCCTGCTGCAAAAAGTATGCATCATGCCTATATTGGTGGCCTAATTGAGCATACAGTTTCGGTTGCTAAAATATCTAAAGAAATATCAAAGTTTTACATGCCTATAGATGTAGATATATTGGTTGCAGTGGCGCTTTTACATGATATTGGAAAAGTTTACGAAATAGATGCTTCTACATTTAACTATACAAACGAGGGCAGGCTTATTGGCCACATTGTAATTGGCTATAATCTAGTCAAAGAAAAGTTAAAAAGTGCAAAACTATCGTTTGAGCAGGAAATTCAGATTCTGCATTGCATTCTAAGTCATCATGGAGAATACGAGTACGGTTCTCCAAAAATCCCAAAAACTAAAGAAGCATTATTGCTGCACCTAATTGACACAATGGACTCAAAAATGGAGCCTTTGCAAAACTTACAAGCAAATGAAACAAATTGGACTGAATCAATAAAAATATTGGGTAGAAGTTTTTTTGTGTCAAAAAATAATAAAAGTGAAGAGTTAACGCTGTTTTAATAAATAATATGAATTACATTGTTTTTGAGGGCATTGACGGCAGTGGTAAAAGCACTGTCTCAAAAATGTTTTTACAGTATTTGCTAAACAAAGGATACAGCGTATTATACACAAAAGAACCATACACATCAGATATAGACGTGCTAATAAGAAAAAATCAAACGAACAAAACTTTGCTTTTTTTGTTTTTAGCCGATAGGTCTATACATATAGAGAAACTTAAAAAACAACATGTTGATTTTATTGTAAGTGATAGGTCTTTTTACTCAACAATTTGCTATCAAGGATACGGTGGTGGCATAGATGTTGAATTTGTAACTAAACTTAATGAATTTGTTGTTGAGGATTTTTTACCAAATACTGTATTTTACCTGGATTGCACCCCAGAAGTGGCATTAAGTAGAATTAAAAAACTTGACGCTATAGAACACAAACATTTAACTTTTTTTCAAAAGGTTAGAGAGGGTTATTTAGATCTTGCAAAAAAACACAATTTTATCACAATTAATGCCCAGGGCAATCTTCAAGAAGTTTTTTCGAATACAGTGGAATATTATGAAACAAGATTTAGCTAAATTTACAACATTTGCCTTAATAAACGCAAGCCTTGATGATGCAAGGCAGTTTTCTCAAAGTCTTGGCACTAACAATTCGTATGAGTTTGAAGATTTAAAATTACAAGATACTGATCAAATCAGGATAAAATCATACGAGTTTAACGAAACACCCAATGCTTTTTTAATCGGAAAAGCAAATTTAGAGTCTCAAAACGCATTATTAAAGCTCACAGAAGAACCCACAAACCATAATTATTTTATTTTTTATGAAACAGAATACATAATAGATACGCTCATCTCAAGGGCCCAAATCATTAATTTTAATATAAAGCCTGAAAATATTGATAAGTTGTTTGAATTTTTTAAAAACAGTGATAAAAGTGGTTTTTTAAAAGAAATTTTGAACATTAAAAATATAAGCAAGCAAAATAAACCAATTTTCTTAAAATACTTAAAAAGCCTAATAAGTAGACTTTCGGATAATTTCCCTGAAAAAATCAATATTTTAATTGAAGAATACAAAAATTTAAGAACTTATAATTTAAATATTAATTTATTTATTGCTCAACTATGTATTGAGCTTTGGAGGACATAAATGAGTATTGCGTATGTCGTATTTAAACACTCAAATAGTATAATTCCTTTTAAATATACGAAATTTGAGCTAAAGGTTGGCGATTTTGTGATTGCTGAGTCAGAAAGGGGCTTAAATCTCGCAAAGGTAATAAAAATATCTAAAGAAAAGGATGACAAATTAAAAAGTATCGTGAGAGTAGCAACTGCATCTGACCTTCAAAGGTACAATGAAAATCTTGTGTTAGCACAAAAAGCCAAAAAATATTGCGCACAAGAGTCAAAAAACTTAAATCTTGATATAAAACTAGTTGATGTTGAGTACACGATAGATAATAGCAAAATTATTTTTTATTTCACATCACCCACAAGGGTAGATTTTAGGCATTTGGTTAAAAAACTTGCTTCTTATTTTAAAACTCGTATTGAAATGCGCCAAATCGGCGTAAGGGATGAAGCTAAATTAATAGGCGGTATTGGTTTGTGCGGTCAAATAGTTTGCTGCAAGCGTTTCTTGCAAAACTTTGAGCCTGTATCAATAAAAATGGCCAAAGACCAGAATTTAAGCATAAGCGTTAAAAAAATTTCTGGCATATGTGGAAGGTTATTGTGTTGCTTGTATTACGAAGAGCATATTTACTCTGATTTTCTCAAAAATTTGCCACCAAAAGGCTCGATTATAAAAACAGACGAGTGCGAAGGCGAGGTTGTGCTTGTAAACCCAATAAAAAACACTGTTGTAATAAAAGACCAAGAAAATAAGATGATAGAAGTTGGAGTCAATGATATAAAAAGCGTAATAAAAATTGCAGAAGAAAAAGGAGAAGAATATGAAATTATCGAGGAAGAATAGTTATTATCTAACTACACCCATTTACTATGTTAATGATATCCCGCATATTGGTCACTCATATACTACAATTGCAGCAGATACTCTTGCTCGTTTTCACAGATTAATAAAAGAAAATGTATTTTTTCTAACAGGAACAGACGAACATGGGAAAAAAATTGAAACAACCGCAAAATCACTAAATAAATCGCCAAAGCAATTAGCAGATGAGGTTGTAGTGAGGTTTCAAAGCTTATGGAAAAAGCTTGACATAACAAATACAAAGTTTATTAGAACAACCGATGAATATCACAAAAAAGTAGTAGCGCAGATTTTTGAAGAAGTTTACAAAAAAGGCGATATTTACAAAGACCAATATGAAGGCTGGTACTGTGTACCTTGCGAAACATTTCACACTCAGCCTGGCCCAAATAACACATGCCCAGATTGCTCAAGACCACTTGAATTAATTAAAGAAGAGTCTTACTTTTTTAAATTGTCAAAATATCAAGATAAACTGCTCAAATTTTATGAGGAAAACCCAGATTTTGTTTTGCCAAAATCTCGATACAATGAGATTGTAAGTTTTGTAAAAAGTGGTCTAAAAGACTTGAGTGTAACACGCATAAATCTGGATTGGGGTATCAAAGTGCCTTTTGATGAAAAGCATACCATATACGTATGGTTTGATGCTTTATTTAATTATTTAACCGCAATAGATTATCCTAAAGAGAATTTCAAAGAAATCTGGCCCGCAGATGTACATTTGGTAGGCAAGGATATTTTAAAATTCCATGCAGTGTACTGGCCGGCTTTCTTGATGAGCTTAGATTTGCCACTGCCAAAACATGTGGTAGCGCATGGTTGGTGGACGGTTGATGGTAAAAAAATGAGCAAATCGCTAGGCAATGTAATAGATCCTAACGAGATGATAGAAAAATATCCTCGCGATGCCTACAGGTATTACTTGCTTAAAGCTGTCCCGTTTGGCCTAGATGGTAATTTTAGCGAAAAAGAATTTGTGGAAAAAATAAACAGTAATCTTGTAAACGATCTTGGCAATTTAATCAACAGATCGCTTACAATGATAGAAAAATACAACAGTGGTGTTGTAAAAGAAGGTACTGCAGATGAGACAGCCAAAAATTTAGCTCAAACAACCTTTGAAAACATTAAACTTGCTTTCGATATTTTTAGATTTGATGAAGCGCTTGAGTCAATTATGAATTTTGTAAGATCTATAAACAAATATATAACAGACAAGCAGCCCTGGTCAATTAAAAACAAAAATGAGTTAGATAATGTGTTGTTCAATATATTCTGCTCGATAAAATTTATATGCGGTGCAATTTTACCATTTATGCCAGATACAGCATCCAAGATTTATAAACAAATTGGATACAGCGATGACATTTATTCTAAAACGATAGATTTTTTCCTTGATTGGTCAGTAAATAATATTAAAATTGGCACAAAAGAAATGCTTTTTACCAGATATGAATACACACAAAAACAAAAAGATGCTTCCAATGAGCGCATAAACATTGATGAATTCAGAAAAATTGATTTAAAGGTAGCCAAAATAATTGATGCTTACCCTATAGAAAAATCAAATAAGTTAATGAAACTCAAAATAGATATTGGAGAAGAAGAACCCAGAACACTCGTTGCTGGCATTAAAGAATACTTTAAACCGGAAGAATTAATTGGCAAAACTATTATAGTTGTGGCCAACTTACAAAAGGCTAAGTTAATGAATGTAGAATCAAATGGCATGCTGCTTGCAGCAAAAGATGAGACAAGTTTAAAATTATTAACAGTCGATGGTGATATTAAGCCAGGAAGTAAAATAAGCTAATCTAAAAATTTTGAGGAGGTTTTATGCTTAGTGTAGATAGTCTAAAAGTTACATGTCTATCCGAAACTAGCTGGTTTGACACGGGCTTGTTAATGAGCAATATCAAAAAAGCTGGAGGGATGAATACTGACCAATACTCAATTAATTGGGATTATAAAAACGCAGGGGGCTATAGCGCTTTAGTAGAATACACAAAAAGCTATCAAAAAGGGTATGTTTTGCTTGATGTTGGCTGGAGAGAATCCTATATGGATTGGGTGTTTGATAGGGAAGGGGTAATGGAGCTTTTAAAAAAAGAAAAACTCAATGATGTGTTTATAAGTCACGAACACATGGATCACTTTTGGGGTTTGAATAGTATTACAAAAATAAGGAACGATTTCAATTTGTATATACCGGTGGGTTTTAGCAAAAAAGGCTATGAAATAATTGAAAAAAGCAATTTTAAAGGTAACTTGGTTGAAGTTGATGATAAATTTCAAAATGATACGCTTTCTTCGTTTGTTTACAAAATGGATATTATTTTAGGCGTAAAAAACGAACAAATGCTCGTATTCAACCTTAAGGACAAAGGTTTTGTTACAATCACAGGTTGCTGTCATCCCGGTGTAAATACTATGATGGAATATGTCAAGAATCATTATGGAGATGCTCTCTACGGTTTATACGGTGGGCTTCATATTTCACTTTTAGAAGACTGGAACGAACAAAAAGCTAAAGAAATTGAAAAACTTGCAAGTTGGGGATTAAAGAAAGTCGCTGCCAATCATTGCACAGGTGTTATTGCCGTTGAGCACATGATACAAAAAGGTATAAATGTCATAGGAGGCAGCGCAAAATTTGCAAGTCAAAGTCAATTATACATAGGAAACTCCGATAACATAGAATTTTAATCTGTTTATAACAAATTATATGATGGATACACACTTTAGCGAAACATTAAAAGATATAATTATGGATAATTTGTACATAGGGATATACTTCACAGATGAAAAAGGCAAAACGTTATATGTAAACAAAACATTCGAAGAAATGTCTTTGATAAAGGCAAAAGAACTTGTAGGTAAAACACTGGAAGAATTGGTAAAGCAAAAATACTTTACTGCAGCAGCAACCCTGCTTGTAATAAAAACAAAAAAACCTGCAGCAGTTACCTACATAACCAAAACTAACAAAAAGCTTTTAGCACGAGGCAAACCTTTTTTTGACCAAAATGGCAATTTTAAATACGTTGTAAGCACAGTATATGATCTAAGTGAAGTTCACTACATGGGCGATATTGACTATGACAGTCAGTATAATAACAAAAATAATCAAATTATTGCTTTTAGTTCTCAGATGGTTAGTATAGTGGACTTTACTTTAAGGGTTGCAAATGTAGATTCTACTGTTTTAATTACAGGGGAATCTGGTGTTGGAAAAGAGGTTGTTGCAAGACTCATTCATGACGCAAGTCCTCGCAGAATTTATCCTTTTGTAAAAGTAAATTGCGCAGCTATACCTGAAAATTTAATGGAAACAGAACTATTTGGTTATGAGGGCGGTGCCTTTACAGGTTCTAATCCAAAAGGCAAAAAAGGTTTTTTTGAAGCGGCACAAAAAGGCACATTATTTTTAGACGAAATTGGAGAACTATCTTTAAATGTACAAGCAAAACTACTGCAAGTTTTGCAGGACAAGCAATTTACTCGTGTTGGTTCTACACAGCTCATTAATGTAGATGTGAGAATCATTACTGCCACAAACAGAAACTTAAAAGACATGATATCAAAAAAGCTGTTTAGAGAAGATTTATACTACCGACTTAATGTCATACCCATTTTTATACCACCGCTTAGAGAAAGGAGGGATGATATTGAACCACTTATCAATTACATAGTCGCTAGAGTTAACACCAAATACAACTTTAACAAACAATTAGAGCCCGAATTGATTAGTTTATTTAAATCACTTTCATGGAGAGGCAATATAAGAGAGCTAGAAAATGTTATTGAAAAACTGATAATTACAACACCCAAAAACCTCATTGCCAAATCAGACTATTTGATAGAAAATATTCAGCAGCCAAATATAAACCCAAAGCTTATACTAAAAAACTACGAAAAAGAACTTTTGCTTAGCCTTTTGCCAGTATGTAAAAATACTCGAGAGCTTGCCAAAAAGTACGGTGTATCGCAGTCTACTATTGTTAGAAAACTAAAGCATTATGGAATTTTGATTCAATAATGAATCGAAATATTCAAAAATAAATCAAATCTTATCCTGTTTTGTAAACAAAATATTTATTTATGATTCATAAGTGTATATCAGTAACCAATTCTTTATATTTAAATGATTAATTAGTTATTTAGAAATACTAACAAGATAACTAAAATTAATAGTTAAATAATTAGGAACAGTTTTTGCTTTAGTTAATTTAAGTAAGTAAAGAGGAGGATAAAATGAGTGTTTGCATTTTGGGGACATCCCATACAAAGTTTGGTAAATTAAATGATAGCATTTACGATCTTATCATTGCCAGCGGGAAAGAAGCGATTTTAGACGCTAAAATAGATCCAAAAGACATTGGGGGTGTTTGGATTGCAAACTATGGAAGCCTTGGCTTTAATAACCAGGGTCACTTAGGTCCAGTTGGTGTAGAGATCGATGAGTCTTTGAGGTTTAAGCCTTGCGTTAAGGTAGAAAGTGCCTGTGCAAGCGGCTCGGCTGCAATACTACAGGCAATAAACGCTATTGAATCTGGTAGAGTAAGGTTTGCTCTGGTTGTTGGGGCAGAAAAGATGACATCACTGGATACAAAAGGCATCACAAAAATATTGGCAACAGGTTCTTTTTGGCCAGATGAAGGCGAAAAAGGCATTACATTCCCGGGATTGTTTGCAGAGTATGCAAAAGGCTATAAAGCACATTATAACTTTAGCGATGACCAATTAAGAACAATGTTTGCAAAAGTTTCATCAAAAAACCACAAAAATGCCCTTTTAAACCCTTTAGCTCAGCTACCTTTAGATATTGAGCCGCAAGATATACTGAATATGCCAGACAACAAAAACCCCATCATAGCAGACCCATTAAGGCTGTATGATTGCTCACTAATTACAGACGGTGCTGCTTGTGTCGTATTATCAAAACTTGAAGATGCAAAAGCAGTAAAAGACAAACTTGTTGAAATAGCTTCCATAGAAGCTGCTTGCGATTATTTATCTATGTCTAAAAGGGCAAATTATGAGTTTACAGCAGGCAAAATTGCCGTTCAAAAAGCTTACGAAAAAGCAAAAATTAGCGTCAATGATTTAGATTTTGCAGAAGTTCACGACTGTTTTACAATTGCAGAGATTTTAGCATATGAAGCTCTTGGTATAAAAAAGGACGGGGAAGGCTGCAAAGCTTTAGAAGAAGGCATTGTATACAGAGACGGAAAACTGCCTGTAAACCTATCAGGCGGTCTTAAAGCCAAAGGCCACCCAGTAGGTGCAACGGGTGTTTCTATGGCTGTTATTGCTGCAAGGCAGCTTTTAGGAAACGCGCTTGGCTTTCAGCTGAAAAATCCACAGATTGGCCTAACATTCAATATTGGAGGCTCAGCGGCAAGTAACTATGCAGTTGTATTCAAAAGGTTATCTTAAAAGGAGCAGGTAATGTATCAAAGTGATTTAAAAGGCAAAATCGCTTTAGTAAGTGGTGGATATAGGGGCATTGGAGAGACTGCTTGCTCAGCTTTTGCAAAAGCTGGCATTAATGTTGCAATAGCAGCAAGAAATTACAATTTATGTAAACAAAAAACTGATAGCTTAAAATCAGACTATGGCATTGAAACGCTGGCTTTGCAAATGGATGTAAGCGATACAGAAAGCGTAAAAAATGGCGTAAACAAAGTAAAAGAAACACTTGGGCGCATAGATATCCTCGTTAATGCTGCTGGTATTTCTGGTGTGCAAAAGCCTGCAGTTGAACTTATTGAATCTGAGTTTGACGAAGTTTTTAATGTTGATTTCAAAGGCACGTTTTTTGTCTGCAAAGAAACAGCAAAGTTAATGATAGCTCAAAATGCAGGAAAGATTATAAATATAGCTTCTATTTTAGGCAAAATTGCAACACCATACATGACAGGGTACTGCGCAAGCAAAGCGGCTGTTATTCATTTTAGTAAAGTCTTGGCTTTAGAGCTTATAAAACACAACATACAGGTAAATGTAATATGCCCCGGGTATTTTTTAACAGATATCAACAAAGCATTTTTTGAAACTCAAAAAGGAAAACAATACATAAATGAGCGCATACCCATAAAGCGTTTGGGAAATGTCGAAGAGCTTGAGAGTACATTTCTTTACTTAGCAGCAGCCCCTGCTTTTTTAACAGGCACAGAAATTATAATAGATGGCGCACAAACGATCATATAACGAAAGGAGGCTAACTAATGCTTAGGACAAAAGAACAATACTTTGAAAAACTATTTTCGATGAAGCCTAATATCTATATAGGTGGGAAAAAAGTCTCAAGGGATGATCCAAGACTAAGGCCTGGGCTTAATGTGCTTGGTGTAACATTCGATTTAGCGCAGGATGAAAAATGGAAAAATGTAGCCACAGCGCACTCAACTCTAATAGATGAAGAGGTAAACAGATGGGCTCATTTACCCCAAAACCCTTATGATTTGATGCAAAAACAAAAACTCATAAGGTTTGCTGCAAGACGTGTAGGTGGGTGTATTCAGCGCTGCATGGGTCATGATGCTATAAACGCTTTGGCTATATGCACAAAAGAAATAGATGAAGTCAAAGGGACAAACTACCACGAAAGATTTATGAACTATTTAAAGGATTATCAAAAAAATGATCTTGTGGGTTGCTGCGCACAAACCGACTCTAAAGGCGATAGGTTAAAAAGACCCAGCGAGCAGTCAAATCCTGACCACTATGTCCATATTGTGCAAGAAAGAGACGATGGAATCATTGTAAGTGGCTTTAAAATGTCCATAACGCAGGCCGCATATGCAGACGAAATACTAGTTATACCAACAAGAGCGCTCAAAGCAGACGATAGGGCTTTTGCTGTGGCATTTGCGCTACCTGCCGATTGGGATAATATGTATTTAATTACAAGGCCTGTATGGCTCAGAGACAAAGATGACAAAAATGCCCCACCTTTTTGCAAATACGGCGTATCAGACTCCGTAATAGTCTTTGACAACACATTCGTGCCAAAAGAAAGGGTATTTATGTGTGGGGAGTGGGAATTTGGTAGAAGGCTTGCGCTTCTTTTTGCGGATTCCCACAGACACAGCTACTCTGGGTGCAAACCCGCAGTATCAGATATACTATGCGGTACAGCATCTTTGGCTGCGCAGGCTAATAGTATAGAAAAAGTTCCGCACGTGAAAGAAAAACTAACAGAGTATGCAGGGGCAGCTGAGCTTGCCTATGCAGCAGGCATAGCAGCTGCCGTATTTGGCGAAAAAACAAAATCCGGTGTATTCTTCCCAAACCCAATTTATGCAAATGTAGGCAGAAGACTAACCGGTGAGCTCATTTATCACGAGTATAACCTTCTAACAGAAATAGCAGGCGGCATAAGCGTTACTTTACCGTTTAAAGAAGATTTCTTTGCTCCAGAAACAAAAGAGTACTTAGAAAAGTTCATCGTAAGAAACCCAAATTTAACAGCCGATTATTCACTGAAGCTGTGGAAGTTTATAGAAGATATTGGCGCATCGCCTATGACTGCATGGTATGAAATAGCAGGAGTCCACGGCGGAGGCTCACCTATTATGGAAACCATAGCGCTAAGCATAGAGTTTGATTTTGAAACCAGAAAAAGCCTAGCGCGCTATCTTGCAGGCATAGATGAAGCATACGATGAGTCAAAAGAACTCAATTTAGAGCCAAACGATATTAAATAGGAGGAGATATTATGGAAAGCATTGGAGAATTATTGGGATTTCACCATCCAGACGAAATGAGAGAGTTTTTTAGAAAAAAGTCAAAAAAGATGACAAATAAGCTAATGGATTTAAAAGAGGCCGTTGCCCTTATAAATGAGGGCGACTATCTTTCAATTGGTGGTTTTGGCACTGTAAGAGTACCAACTGCCTTCATACATGAACTATTGCGGGCAAAAAAGAAGAATCTCCAAGCTGCTTGTTTTACATCAAATGTTGACACAGATTTACTGGCAGCAGGCAAAACATTCACCAAAGCCGATGTGTCATACATTATAAATTTTGAAGCACTTGGGGCACCAAAAGTTTTAAAAAAATACTTTGAAAGCGGTGCTATAGAGCTAACTGAGTGGTCAAATGGTGCAATGGGCTGGCGCTATAAAGCAGCGGCTATGGGCCTATCTTATTTACCTGTAAGATCTATGCTGGGTACAGATACACAAAAGTACTCTGCAGCAAAAGAGCTAACATGCCCATTTACAGGTATAAAATACTTGGCTGTGCCTGCGCTGTATCCTGATGTAGCAGTTATCCATGTCCATGCGGCAGACATTTACGGCAACAGCTACATAAAAGGCGTACTAGTAGCTGATGCAGATATTGCAAAGGCTTCCAAAAAGGTAATTATCACAACTGAAAAAATTGTACCCACTGAGTTTTTTAGAGATAACCCGCAAAATACCACAATCCCATTTTATCAAGTAGATGCAGTGGTTGCTGCGCCGTATGGCAGCTATCCTTGTAATATGCCGTATGAGTATTTTATGGATGTAGATCACTTAAGAGAATTTTTAAAAGCAGCAGAAGACGAAAAAACATTTGAGGAGTTTTTAAACAACAACATATACAGCTGTAAAGATTTTTACGAATATTTGGATAACTGCGGCGGCATAAGGCGAATTGAATACTTAAAAGATTTAGAAAACCAAATAATAGTGGAAGGGGGCTTAAGATGAATAACTATAATGATATAGAGTTAATGATATGCGTTGCCTCAAGAATATTTGAAGATGACACAAGTGTATCTGTTGGCACAGGTATACCATGCGCAGCTGTTATGCTTGCACAGAAGCTTTATGCACCAAATATTTTAATCACATTCGAAGCAGGTGCAGTTGCCCCCATACTGCCTGCTATGCCTATATCAGTAGGCGATTCTGCAACAATGCACAAAGCTCTCCAAACAGGCTCTACGTGCGATCAAATGGAAATGATACAGCGTGGCCTTATTGACTACTGCTTTTTAGGCGGTGCCCAAATAGATATGTACGGCAATATCAACTCTACAGTGATTGGAGACTACAAAAAACCGAAGGTAAGATTTCCGGGTTCAGGTGGAGCTAACGATTTTGCTTCTATGGCATGGAGAATTGTGATGGTCGTACCACATTCAATAAGAAGATTTACAAACAAAATAGATTTCATTACTACACCTGGCTATCTAACAGGTCCTGGCGCAAGAGAAAAAGCAGGTTTAGCGCCAAATACAGGGCCCTACAAGATCATTACTAATTTAGCTGTTATGGGCTTTGATGAAGAAACAAAAAGAATGACATTAGAATCCATTCACCCAGGATATACCATTGATGATGTACAAAAAAACACAGACTTGGAATTGCTTATCAAGCAACCCCCCAAAAAAACTGAACCGCCTACGCAAGAAGAGCTTAGAGTGTTGCGCGAAGAAGTGGATCCATTTAAAGCTGTGATAGAAAGAAAGGCAGAATAATTTTTATAAAGGGAGGTTTTATGATTCAAGGCAAGACCAAAGATTTCTTATGGATTACTCAAGGCGTCTTGGCTATTATTATTGCCATACTTTTTTTTGCTAAGTTTCCAACTTTAACGGTATTTTTTAGCATTTTGCTTTTAGCTAATTTTATGCTGATTGGAGCTGGTTCAAGAACAGATAAAATGTTTCTAGTCTACCCTTATGGAACATTTTTAGTTATTTTTTGGGGTGGTTTTTTAGGTTTATTCTACTACTGGAAACTTTATTACAATGCAATTCCAAAAACATTATTTTTAGGAATGCATCCTGGAACAGCTATTTTATGGATAGTCTTTCTTGTATTAGGAGGGTTTTTAACAACTATTCTCTCATACACAATACTTTTTGAAAGAAATGTAATTTCTCTAAAAGAATGGGAAGCATTTATTGCTGATGTAGAGGATTTTAATAAAAGGCATGAACAAGCTAATGAAGAAAAACCAGAAGAAGAAATTAAACAATAAGGGGGAACCCATATGAAGACATTTGAAATAATTGTTACACTGCTGTATGCCGCTATAATTTTATGGTGGGCGATAAGCTCCAAAAGACAAGCAGAAAAAAGTGGCTCTAAATTTTTTGCTTCAAGCAAAACTTTTGGAGCGCTTGTTGCTGGACTTGCTGCGGCAACTACCGGAATGAGCGGCTTTGGTTTTGTTGGTGGACCTGGTTTAAACTATAAATTTGGCTCAGCTGTTATGTATATGGGAATTTTCTTTACTGTAAGCTACGGTCTCATGATGTGGTTAAATGGCAAACCTATGAGAATGATGTCCGCAATCACAAACATTGAAACATTCGCAGATCTAGGAGATGTTAGATACGGTAGCAAAAGTTTAAGATTTTTGATAGCCATAAATTTAATTATCTGCATATTTGCCTACCTTGGAACACAAATTTTAGCGGGCGGATATATATTAAATTCAATTTTTGGAATTTCAGTAAAAGCTGGCGGTATAGCTTTGTTGATTTTTACACTTATATATACTGTTTATGGTGGTATGGTTGGAAGCATAAAGGTTGATTTTTTACAGGGAATCCTAAAGTTATTCAGCATTATAGGCATAGTTATTGGATTTTACTACATTACTGGCGGCATGGGTCATGCTACTATGACGATTGCATCAAGCAAACTATTTGGCCCACAATTCGTAGACCCAATAGGACACCCAGATAATGTAATGCTACCTTTGGCTATGTCGTGGGTTTTTGTTTTAGCAATAGGTGTTATAGGTCAACCACACGTCAACACAAAGTTATACTCTCTTAAAAGTTACAAAAGTTTAAAAACATTTGGCTTAGTAGGTGGATTGGGTTATGGCATAATGAGCCTTTTGTATATTCTGCCCGGAACCGCAGTGCTTTATTTAGTGGCTTCTGGTCAAGTTAAACCATTTAAAGTGCCTGATGAAACTATATTTCACTTTTTTAATCATTTACCACCAGTTTTAGCTATTATACTTTTTGCTGGACTTCTTGCCGCTACAATGTCCACTTCCAGTTCATTTCTAGTAATAGGTTCTTCAATTATCACAAGAGACATACCTAAATCATTCAATAAATCACTATCCCAAAAAGAAGAAGTGGCTTGGGGGAGGTGGGCGCTGATAGTATTAACCATAGGAGCAGCCATTTTTGGACTATACGGCGGGTATATGGTAGCTCTTTTAGGTGTGCTTGGGCTTGGAACATTCATAGCGGCATCACTGCCGGTTATTATTGGCTATCAATGGAAAAAAGCTTCTACTGAAGCTGCAATAATATCTGAAATAATTGTTTTAATAATGAGTATATTTGTATCTATAATTTATGAGCAGGTATTAAAACAAAAACTACCAGGAGGAATTGCTGGCTACTCATATATGATTATGATAGTTTTTGTAATTATGATTTTTGTTTCTTTGTTTACTAAAAAGGCTGCGGAAAACAATTTACCAGAAAAAATGAAACTTTATTTCAAACATATGGAATAAATTAGGAGGATAAAATGCTAAAAGACAAAATTTGTATCGTAACAGGCGCGGCAAGCGGTATTGGGCTTGCCATAGCCCAAAGTTTCGCTAAAGAAGGATCTAAAGTTATAATGTCAGATGTTAATCAAACTACGCTAGAGCAAGAAGCCAAAACAATAAAAGCTGATTATTTTGTGTCTGATTTAAGCACACAAAAAGGTTGCAAAGATTTAGTAGATTATACGCTCCAAAAATACTCTAAGGTTGATATGCTCATAAACAATGCAGGCATACAGCATGTTTCTCCAATCGAAGATTTTCCTGAAGATAAGTGGAATTTTATAATCTCTTTAATGCTTACAGCACCATTTTTACTTACAAAGTATGTTTGGCCTTCTATGAAAGCCCAAAAATGGGGTAGGATTATAAATATAAACTCAATACATGGGATACGCGCCTCGGAATTTAAAGTAGCATACATCTCTGCAAAACACGGTCTTTCTGGTTTAACAAAAGTAGGGGCTTTAGAAGGTGCGCCATATGGTATTACAGTAAATTCAATTTGTCCATCTTATGTTAGAACACCCCTGGTTGATAATCAAATTGATGACCAAGCGAAAACTCACGGCATACCAAGAGAAAAAGTAATAGAAGAAATAATGCTCAAAAAAGCGGCTGTAAAAAAACTCATTGAACCAAACGACATTGCAGAGGTTGCAAAATTTTTATGCACAAGCACAGCAGATTATATCACAGGAGCAATGATGAGCATTGATTGTGGCTGGAGTGCAAGCTAAAATTTTAAAGTTATTTTCTGGGAGGCCTATATGCCATTTGTAAGAGAAATAAAAGATTGGCACTTTAAGCCTAACGAGATGTTTAGTGTTAAAGATAAGGTAGTGTTTGTTACAGGGGCTGCTTCTGGTTTAGGACAAGCGATAGCTTTGGGTTTTGATGCTTTAGGATCTAACATTGTGTTAGCAGATATAGATCAAGAAGGCTTAGAGCTTACAGCAAGTAAAATGAGTTCGGATACCTTGATTGTAAATGTTGATGTTACTACCACTGATAGTGTTCAAAAAGCTGTTAAAACTACACTTGAAAAGCACAAGCGCATCGATGTTTCATTTAACATTCCGGGGATAAACATCAGAAAACCTGCTTTAGAGCTTTCATATGAAGAGTTTGACAAAGTAATAGATGTTAACTTAAAAGGCGTTTTTAGGTGTGCAAAAGAAGTTGGTAAAGTAATGTACGATCAAAAATATGGCAGTATGATTAACATGGCTTCTATATTTGCCGAACTCATCATGCCTAGGCAGGTTGCCTATGCTTCAACAAAAGGTGCATTAAGGCAAATGACAAGAGTTTTAGCAGCTGAATGGGCACCATATGTAAGAGTTAATGCAATAGGTCCTTGTTACATTCAAACTCCTTTAGTAAAGCAGGTTATGGAAAATAAAGAGTGGTATGAAAAAGTAAAACCGCAAAACATCATGCAGCGTTTTGGCTTACCGGAAGAGATTGTAGGGCCTGCTGTGTTTCTTGCTAGTGATGCTAGCAGTCTGATAACAGGTTTTTTGTTGTTAGTAGATGGAGGATGGTATGGATTTGGCGGCTGGGTGTAAAACTGTAAAACTAAACTTGAAATTGCTAGTTAATACATTATATTTTTATTATATAATTAAATTTGGAGGTTTTTTTTATGAGCACTAAGTTATACGCATTTAGCAGCGGTATCTTAAAATCTACTAAAGAAAAGTTTTTATTCAACACAGGCATTGGCGAACCATTTGATATTCCTGTGCCTTATTTTTTAGTTGATGTAGATGGAACCAAGATTCTCATTGACACAGGTATATCACCAGGGTGTATAAAAGACCCACAAGGCACTTGGGGTGATGTAATTAATGTTTACTATCCTGTAATGAAAGAAGAAGGACAACCAGTAGTGGCACTTTCTAAGCTTGGCATAAAGCCACAAGATATATCATACATTATCCAAACGCACCTCCATCTAGACCATGCGGGCAGCACAAAATTTTTCCCAAATGCAAAGGTAATAGTTCAACTGAATGAACTAAGGTATGCATTTTTCCCAGACCCGCTAATGGACGCAGCATACATTAAAAATGATATTAAAGACCCAAATATCAAATGGGAGCCTATTGTAGGTTTTAGAAGTATGTTTAACGGTGCAGTATTCATTATTCCTACACCAGGTCATACACCAGGTCACCAGAGTGTACTGGTAAGACTAAAAAAACACAAAAACGTAATTCTAACAGGTGACTCAATTTATCTCAAAGACAACTTTGAAAAAAATATACCATCTGGTTTTGCCCTTAACTTTGCAGATGCTGCCTACTCTGTACAATCACTGGGTGAGTTGGCAAAGGCAGAAAACGCCGAAATTTGGTTTGGGCATGATCCGGAATTTTTCAAAACTATAAAATTAGCACCAGAGTACTATGAATAAAAGGAGATTTATATTTGTTTTATGTTAGGCATTAAAGAAAAATTAAAAGAAAAAGTCGAAATTCAAAGGGAGGAGGTTACTAAACTTTTAAAAAACTATGGTGATGTAAAAATAGGGGATATTACTATTGCTCAAGTCATTGGTGGCATGAGAGGGTTGAAGGTCTTGGTTACAGATATTTCTTACCTAGACCCATTTGAAGGTATACGCTATAGGGGCTACACTGTAGATGAAGTGTTAGAAAAGCTTCCAAAACCTAAAGGAGCAGAAATGCCATACGATGAAGCTCAGTTTTACCTTTTAATGACCGGCGATATTCCAACTGAAGAAGAAGTGCGAGAAGTAATTGATATTTTTAAAGAAAAACGAAAAGTTCCAAATTATGTTTATAGGGTTTTAGATTCAATGCCTCGCGAAGCACGTCCCGACGTGATGCTCGCAGTTGCTGTAGGTACCATGCAGCAAGAATCTGTGTTTGCCAAAGCATACGCAGAAAATAAAATTACAAAACAAAACGCATGGGAGTATATGTTTGAGGATGTTTTAAATTTGCTGCCAAAAATTCCTATGATAGCTGCTTATATTTACAGACTAAAGTATAAAAACAACGAACAAATACCTCAAAACCCTGATCTGGATTTTGGTGGCAATTTCGCTTATATGATGGGTATAGATAAACCGTATGATGATTTTTCGCGTCTTTACTTTATTTTGCTTTCTGACCATGAAAGTGGAAATGTCTCGGCTCATACCACACACCTTGTTGCTTCTGCATGGGCTGATGCGTATTATTCTTTGGCAGCGGGAATAAATGGTCTATCTGGGCCTTTGCATGGTGGGGCTACACAAGAAGCTCTAAAGTGGTTTCAAGAATTGCTTAAAAAGCTTAACAAAATTCCTACAAAACAAGAGTTAGAGCAGTTCTGTTGGGATACTTTGAATGCAGGTCAAGTAATACCCGGTTATGGTCATGCGGTATTAAGAAATAAGGATCCAAGATTCGAAACTCAGTTAAAATTTGGAGAACAATATTTAGCGAACGATAATCTTTTTAAGTTAGTTATCGTAGCGTATAAAATAGTTCCCAATATTTTAAAACACTATACTAGCATAAAAAATCCATGGCCAAACGTTGACAATATTTCTGGTACAATTCATTCTCATTATGGAATACCTGAAGATTTTTTTTCAGTATTGTTCGATATATCCATTGCTATCGGTAGTTTATCAAATATTTTGTGGGACAGAGCTTTGGAATATCCTATTGGAAGACCAAGGTCTGTAACAATTGATCAGTTATCAAAGTTTGTTACGAATAAGATTTGAAGAAATGTAGTTTTTTGCCATTTTCAAACTATTTGATATTTCATTCAATTAATTAATAACAAAGAAGTGCTTGACAGATATTAAGTTAAATGTTAACTTAAAATACGAATTTTTAGAAAAATACGGGGATTTAATTATGCCATTTGATGAGCGCGAGTTAACTTTCATTGTCGACGGTTTAGGTGTTGGTATCTATTTAGCTGATAGTAAAGGTGTTACGTTGTGGGTAAATAAGGTTTTTGAAGATATTTCTTTAATAAAAAAAGAAGAGGTTGTTGGAAAAACCTTAGGAGAATTAGTCGATACTAAATATTTTTCAAATTCAGCCACTCTTTCTGTTATGCAAACCAACAAACCAATAACGGTATCTTTTGACACTAAAACAGGTAAAAAACTTTTATCTCAAGGTAAGCCACTTTTTGACCAAAATGGTCGTCTAAAATATATAGTAAATACTATATATGATCTCTCAAGTATATTAACGCCACAAAATGAAGAGTCTTATCAATACAGTTTGTTTAATGATTATAATATTGTTGCTCAAAGTGAAAAGATGCTACGAGTTTCAAGTATAGCCATTAAAGCTTCAAATATTGATTTACCAGTATTAATTTGCGGCGAGACCGGTGTAGGTAAAGAATTAATAGCAAAATTAATTCACTATGCTGGTATACGTAAAAATAAAACTTTTATATCACTAAATTGTGCTGCAATACCAGAATCATTAATTGAATCAGAATTATTTGGTTATGAGCCAGGAAGCTTTACAGGATCTGACAAAAAGGGTAAGAAAGGTATTTTTGAGCTAACAGATAAAGGTACTGTATTGTTGGATGAAATTGGAGAAATGCCTTTATCTTCTCAAGCAAAATTATTAAGATTTCTTGAGCAAAAAGAGTTTATTAAGTTAGGGGGTACAAGATTAACCAAAGTGGATGTTAGAGTTATAGCGGCTACAAATAAAGATTTAAAAAAATTAATATTAGAAGGTCGATTCAGAAAAGACTTGTATTATCGACTTAGTGCAATTACTATTTATGTGCCTCCTTTAAGAGAAAGACTTGACGATATTGATATTTTGGTAAATTTTTTTTTAAATAACCTTAATGAAATTTATAAAACAAAAAAATCTATTTTACCTGACGTAATTGAATTAATTAAAACGCTAAGCTTAGATGGAAATGTTAGGGAGTTAAAAAATATAATAGAAAGGTTGTATTTTTATTCTATAAATGACATTATTACTTTGGATGATTTTTATCAAAATATTGGACAAAATAGAATCAACGAAATAATAATTAGTGAAAATAGCTTAAAAGATGAACTTGAGGCTTATGAGAAAAGCATTTTAGAGAAATATTATAAACAGTATCATAGCACAAGAAAGTTAGCTAGATTTTTAAAAATAAGCCAAACTAGTGCCTTCAAAAAATTAAAGAAATACAATATAATATGAGTACTTTTAGAATCATATGGTTCTAAAAGTACTCATACTCAAATATGCTATTAATTTAAGTTTAGATAGTAAAATATTAAATATTTTAGATTACAAAATTAATTAATTAATTAATTGTAAGAATTAAATAGTAAATTGATTAATTATACATTTTTTATATAAAATATGCTATTTTTATAAAGTTTTATATAATTTAATTACCATTATTTATTTATTTAATTTAATCTGGAACGCTTTTTGCTTAATTAATTTAGAGATTATTAATAGGAGGTAAAGATGCTGATTTCAAAGGTAGGTTTAAGGGAAGAGGTGATAGAGTTTATAAATACTGTTAAAGAATTTTGCGAACGCGAGTTCAAAGATACACTAGAATGGGACGCTCAAGAGTACATGCCACATGATTTATGGAAAAAAATGGGTGATATTGGTCTTACTGGAATGATGTTGGATGCCGATTTAGGTGGATTAGGTGATGATTTGTTAACAAGTGTTGTAATACACGAAGAAATGTCTGTTTATTCACCAGCAATAGCTATGACTTTAGGTGCACATGCAATACTTGCAGGAAACGTTATAAATAGAGGGGGTAATAAAAAACAAAAAGAAAAATATATACCGCCTATTGCAAGTGGTGATAAAGTAGCTGCTATATGTATTACTGAACCAGAAATTGGCTCTGATGCGGCTCACCCAAGAACTCGAGCAATTAAAAAAGGAGACAGATATATTTTAAAAGGAAATAAAATTTTTATTACAAATGGGCCTATTGCTGATATTTTTGTGGTTTATGCACGTACATCGGATGATCCAAAAAGAGGAGTTTCTGCTTTTATTGTTGAAAAAGATTTTGGAAATATTTCTGTCGAAAAAATGCATAAAATGGGAATGCGTGCTTCTCCAACAGGATTTGTAACATTTAACGATACAGAAGTACCGGAAGAAAATTTATTAAGAGCAGAAGGAGAAGGAATTCACATAATGATGGAGGGTCTAGATGTGGAAAGAATTGGTTTATCTGGGAGCAATCTAGGTATGATAAAAGGTTCTTTAGATATTGCATCAAAATATGCAAAAGAAAGAATGCAATTTGGTCAACCAATTATAGATTATCAATTAATTCAAGAAAAACTTGCATATATATTATCTCAGTTAGAGTTAAATAGATTATATTTGTATAATTTAGCTGAAATATGGCGTAAATATCCTGGCTCTAAAAAATTACGAGCAGCAACTGCATTGGTTAAAATGACTTCAGCACAAGCTGCTGTTAAATCAGCAGAAGAGGCAATTCAAATTCTTGGTGGTTATGGTTATACAACTGACTATCGCGTTCAAATGTACTGGAGAGACGCGAAACTTTATGATATTGGTGCAGGTACGACAGAAATGATGAAGATTTTGCTCTCAAGACGAATAGAGGAAGGTTTTGCAGATTTATAAAAATTTTTAAGGAGGTTTTGTTATGACAGGTATTGTAGGTTATGGGTGTTATGTTCCAAAGCGCAGGATTAAGGTAGAAGAAATAGCTGCCCAGTGGGGCGAGGATGCCGAATCTTTAAAAAGTAGTTTATTAGTAAGAGAAAAAACAGTTCCAGCAAAAGACGAAGATTCTGTAACAATAGCATATGAAGCAGCTAGAAATGCCTTAAAAAGGGCAGAGATCGATCCAAAAGAAATAGGGGCAGTATATATTGGCTCAGAATCAAAACCCTATGCTGTTAAGCCATCAGCAACTATTGTAGCTGATGCTTTAGGTATAGCTCCAGTTGTTCATGTAGCTGATTATGAATTTGCTTGCAAAGCTGGTAGCGAAACGGTGTTTGTAGTATATGGGTTAGTTAAATCAGGAGAAATTAAATATGGCCTTGGAATAGGGTCTGATACTTCTCAAGGAGCACCAAAAGATCCGTTAGAATATACTGCAGCTGCAGGTGGAGCAGCGTTTATTATGGGCAATGATAATGTATTGGCAGAAGTAGTTGCAACATATTCATATACCACTGACACACCAGATTTTTGGAGAAGAGATGGCCAATCTTATCCGACACATACAGGACCATTTACAGGCGCACCAGCCTATTTTAATCATACCTTAAATTCTGCAAAAGGAGTAATGGAAAAGGCTAAGATGACGCCAAAGGATATTACGTATTGTGTATTTCATCAACCAAATGGTGCATTTCCGCTTAGAGCTTCAAAAATGCTAGGCTTTAAAAAAGAACAATTTGAGCCTGGGTGGGTAGCACCCTACATTGGGAATACATACTCTGGTTGTTCTCTTTTAGGGTTGGCTTCCGTGTTAGATATAGCAAAAGCAAATGACATTATACTGGTTACATCATTTGGATCTGGTGCAGGTAGCGACTCTTTTATTTTTAAGGTAACAGAAAGATTAGCAAAGGTTAGAAATAATGCTCCTTTGCTAAAGCATTATGCTGATAGAAAACAATATATTAATTATGCAAACTATGCTTTTCTACGAGGCAAAATTAAAATGAGGGAGGACTAACATAATGAGAGAGGTAGCAGTTGTTGGCATAGGTATGACAAACTTTGGATATTTATGGGAAAAATCATGGAGAGATTTAGCTGTTGAAGCAAGCCTAGAAGCAATAAAAAGCTCTGGCGTAGATAAAATAGATTCTATTTATGTTGGAAATTTTAGTGGTGGTACTTTTGTAGAGCAAGAACACATGGCGGCAATCGTTGCTGATTATTTAGGATTTTTACATATACCGTCAACTAGAATAGAAAATGCCTGTGCTTCTGGTGGAGTGGCAATTAGGCATGCTTATATGGAAGTCGCCTCTGGCATGTCTGATGCAGTACTTGTGACTGGCGTTGAAAAAATGACCGATGTGGTTACTTCTCAAGGTGTTTATTCACTTTCTATGGCTGCAGATAGAGAATTTGAAGGCTATCAGGGCGTTACATTCCCAGGTTTATTTGCGCTTGTTGCAAAAAAATACATGTACGATTTTAACGCTACCAGAAAACAACTTGCGGCAGTTGCTGTAAAAAATCACAAAAATGCTTCCAAAAATCCTAAAGCACAATTTCATAACATGATAACAATCGATGATGTTATAAATGCACCTATGATTGCAGATCCTCTTGGGCTATATGATTGTTCGCCAATGACTGATGGTGCTGCAAGTGTAGTTTTAATGCCATTAGATAAAGCAAAAAAATTAACAAATGCAGCTAAACCAATAAAAATCTCCGCCATAACCCAGGCAACCGATACTATAGCCTTAGCACAAAGAGATAGTTTTGTTACATTTCAAGCTACGGTAGAAGCTGCAAAAAAAGCTTACGAAACGGCAAAGAAATCACCGAAAGATATAAATTTAGCAGAAGTTCATGATTGTTTTACAATAGCAGAAATATGTGCAATTGAAGACCTAGGATTTTTTGAAAAAGGAAAAGGGGCAATGGCAACCGAGAATGGATTAACAGAGATTGATGGAAAAATACCTATAAACCCCAGTGGTGGTTTGAAAGGCAAAGGACATCCGGTTGGTGCTACAGGTGTTGCTCAAATTGTAAACCTTGCAGAACAACTAAGAGGAGAAGCAAAAGATCTTCAGGTGCAAAATGCTAAAGTAGGGCTAGCTCACAACTTAGGTGGTTCAGGAGCTACTGTTACAGTTACAATTTTGGAGGTGGTCTAATGCTTACAATACCAAGAATGTGGAGAGAGAAACCACAAAGATACATGCTAAAAGGTGGTAAGTGTAAAGATTGCGGGTATACAATGTATCCAGCAAGAAAAATTTGCCCAAAATGTAATTCTGAAAATATAGAAATCATAGATCTTCCGAGAGAAGGCGCTATTCTTACCTACACTATCATTTATTCTGCTCCAGAGGGATTTGGAGATTTTGCACCTTATGGAATAGCTATAGTAGAGCTTACAAATGGTGCAAGATTAATGCTGCAAATAGTTGATACTGACGTGGAAAATATACAAATAGGAAAAAAAGTTAGCGTGGTGTTTAGGAGACTATTTGTTGAAGGAAAAGCAGGAATAATAATTTACGGTCCAAAAGCAAGAGTAGAAGAATAAGTTTATAAGGGGGGAGGGGCGCCCTCTTTCCTTATCTTTGAGGTTAAGACATGAGCAAGGTTAATGTGGAAATAGAAGATAATGTAGCTATTGTTTATATGAATAATTTAGAAAAGAGAAATGCCTTAGATGAATCTTTATCAGCAGAGTTACTAGAAAACATTAAGTCACTATCTCAAAATGATTCTGTACATGCAGTTATCCTTACGTCAGCAGGTAATGTTTTTTGTGCGGGAGGAGATATTAAAGAATTTGCCTCAGGTGTAGAATTGAAAGCTATAGATCACTATTTTAAAAAAAGCATTAATGTAGATGTGTTAAGAATAGTTGACATATTAAAGAAACCTCTGATAGCAGCTGTCTCCGGCTATGCTTTAGGTGGCGGTTTTGGGCTTGTTGCCAATGCTCATATAGTTGTTTCGCATCCTAATACGCGTTTTGGCTTAACCGAGATTAATTTAGGAATATTGCCATATGTCATTTTTCCTTATGTTAAAAGAGCTATAGGCGAAAGGAACGCTGTTGCATTAACACTTACTGGTAACATAATTAGTTCAGAAGAAGCTTATCGAATTGGTCTTGTGCATTACATTGACGAGAAACCACTTGAAAAAGCCAAAGAAATAGCAAAGAGTATAGCCCAAAAAAGCCCTTTGGTTTTAAAACTCTTAATGGAATCTATTAATGTTAGTAGAAACCCTTTATGGGAAAGTGATTACTTATCATTATTAAGAATAGTTAATTTTTCTTCAGAAGATTTAAAAATTGGTATAGAATCATTTTTGAATAAACAAAAACCACAGTGGAAAGGAAAATAGGAGGCGATAATGAACATCGGTGTTTGTATAAAAGTTGTGCCTGACTATGAAATTTCCTTGGAGAAGTTTCGATTAGAAAATAACAGAATGTCTGGGGAGTATAAAGATGTAATAGGTTTGTACGATGAACATGCAATTGAAGTTGCCCTTCAATTAAAATCTAGTATTAATGCAAAACTTTACGCGATTAGCTATGGACAAGAAAAACATGTGCCGGCACTTAAAAAAGCTCTTTCTATGGGAGCAGATGAGCTTATATTGGTTCGTGCTAGTGTAGATGATCCTTTTCAAACAGCATATAATTTAGTGAGGGCTGTAGATGCATATAACATAGATTTGGTTTTATTAGGTAGAGTTTCTTCTGATCTAGAGCGAGAAATGGTTCCTGGTTTTGTGACTGGCATATTAAACTGGGCTTATCTACCGTATACTATATCAATTTTACCAGATAATGAGAATAATTGTTTTTTATGCACACAACAATTAGATAATAAAAGTTTAGTTTTGCATGTAAAAGAAAAATTTGTCGCTTCTGTAACAGACGCTCCATGCAATTTGCCTCGTATTCCTAATCTAAAGGAAATTATGAAAAGCAAAACAAAACCCATTCATATCATGGAAGAAGAGTTAACAACACCGTTTGAGTGGGCACAAGAGATATCGGTTACAATTCCAAAATATGAATATGTAAATGAGACATTACCTAATGATGATTTAGATTTTACAGCTAAATTGCTGATAGAAAACCTTAAAAAGGAGCATTACATATGAATGTGAGGAATGTTTTAATTATTAGTGATGATAATCAGGATAGACTGTCGGAGTTGAATTTTGTTGCAAAGAAATTTAGCAGTAACATTGATGCTATAATTTTCACTAATAAAAATGAAATAAATATAGACTTAAATAGGGTTTACGGCATAAACAACCTTCCAGTTAATTCAATTGATGCACTCAATTCAATGGCAGCTAAGTATGACTTGATTTTAACAAATGGATTTGCAGGAGCTTGTGTTGGTGGTATTTTAGCGTATAAATTAAAGGCCTGCTGTATTTTTGGTGTAAATGCTATAAGATATAATGATTTTATTTTTTTGCATAGTGCATATGGTGATAAGACGGTAATTGAATATAAACCACTATGCTTGCCATTAGTAATTGTTCTTAAAGAGAAGTATTTCGAACAATCTCCATGTGAAGATCAAAATAAACATGTAGTTGAGTGGATAGACGTCGATAATAAAGTTAATCTTATTAAAGAAGAAGTAGTTGAAAAAAAAGTAGAACTTGATAAAGCAAAATTTGTTGTTGGTGGAGGACGAGGCATCGGGTCTAAGGAAGGTTTTGAAATATTGCGTCAATTGGCTAATAAACTTGGGGGTATAGTAGGAAGCTCTAGAGCCGCTGTAGATAATGGATGGATTTCTCATCAATATCAAATAGGGCAATCTGGTGCTATGCTTTCAGCCAATTTATATTTTGCATTTGGTATTAGCGGTGCAACTCAACATCTTTCTGGAATTAAGAATGTTAAATGTGTTGTAGCAATTAATACTGACGAGGAAGCGCCTATATTTAAGAGGGCGCGCTACAATATAGTAGCTGATTGGAAGAGCTTTGCGATGGCTTTGTTAAATCAATTGGAGGTAGCTAATGGCTAAAATTGTATCTAATGTAAATACTAATTCAGAAGAATTTAAAAAACGATATTTGTTCAATAAAAGTAAAGTTGAAGAAATAGAAGCTATAAGAAAAGAATTAGCTAAAGGCGGTCCGTCAAAAGCTCACGAAGTGAATAAAAAAAGAGGTAAACTTTTTTGTAGAGAACGCATAGAAAAAGTAATAGATAAAAATTCTCCTTTTTTAGAAATAGGACCTTATGCCGGTTTTAATATGTATAACAATGACGCTCCATGTGGGGGGATAGTTACAGGAATAGGAAGAATCAGTGGCAAAGAGGTTATGATAGTTGCAAATGATCAGACAGTAAAAGGTGGAACATACTATCCAATTACAATCAAAAAACATATACGAGCTCAAACTATTGCTAAAGAAAACAATTTGCATTGTCTGTATTTAGTTGATTCTGGCGGGGTATTTTTACCTATGCAAGATGAAGTTTACCCTGATAAAGAACATTTTGGCAATTTTTTCTACAATCAAGCAGTAATGAGCAGTATGGGTTTGCTTCAAGTAGCTGTTGTAACTGGACTTGGAACTGCTGGAGGAGCATATGTACCATCTATGTGTGACCAAGTTATAATGGTTAAGAATCAAAGCGCGATCTTTATAGGCGGTCCGCCTCTGGTTAAAGCGGCTACTGGAGAAGAAATTGATGCAGAAAATTTGGGAGGCGCAGATGTACATACGCGTATTTCTGGTGTAGCAGACTATTTAGCAAATAACGAAGAAGAGGCTTTAAAAAAAGCAAGAGAAATTTTTGCGCACTTACCCAAAAAAGAAAAGTTTAAGCTAGATAGAATTGCACCAGAAGAACCACTGTATGATCCAGATGAAATATACGGTATATTGCCTGAAGATTTAAGCATACCTTTTGACGTGCGTGAAATTATAGCTCGTATTGTAGATAGAAGTGAATTTGAAGAATTTAAGCCCTTGTATGGTCAAACTTTAGTTACTGGTTTTGCTAGAATAGGGGGATATTTAGTCGGGATTATAGGCAACAATGGTATTATTTTCCCAGAATCTTCCCAAAAAGCTGCTCATTTTGTAGAATTATGTAGTTTAAGAAAAGTTCCTCTAGTTTTTCTTCAAAATATTACTGGGTTTATTATAGGAAAAAAATATGAACACCAAGGCATGGCAAAAGATGGTGCTAAATGGATAACAGCCATATCCACAACAAATGTTCCAAAAATCACCATCATAATAGGTAACTCTTATGGAGCAGGTAATTATGCTATGGCGGGTAGAGGCTATCACCCAAGGTTTTTGTGGATGTGGCCTAATGCAAAAATAGCTGTAATGGGTCCAAAACAAGCTGCAGAAGTATTATCAAGCATAAAAATTGCTCAACTTGAAAGGGAAGGAAAAAAAATCAGTCCAGAGGAAATAGAAGCCATACAAAAGCCAATTTTACAAGAGTACGAGGAAAAATCGAACTCATTATATTCAAGTGCTAGGCTGTGGGATGATGGAATTATTGATGCGAAAAGTACAAGGGAATATTTAATGTTAGCTTTAGAGGTAACGCTTAACAAGCCTATAGAAGATGTAAAATTTGGTATTTTTAGGATGTGAAGTATTAAAGGGGTATAATGATGAGAAGTATAAAAAGAATACTTATTGCAAATAGAGGCGAAATAGCAATTAGAATTATGAAAACACTGAAGTTACTTGATATAGAAGCTGTGGGCGTTTATTCTGAGGCTGATAAATTATCGAAGCACATTTCATACGCTGATAAGGCTTACAATATAGGTGAACCTGAAGCTTTGAAAAGCTATCTTAATACGGAAAAAATAATAGATATTGCAAAGCAAGCCAAGTGTGATGCAATTCATCCAGGATATGGTTTTCTAGCAGAAAATCCAACTTTTGCAGCAATGGTGCAAGAAAATGCCTTAATATGGATAGGACCACCACCTAACTGTATGAGAAATTTAGGTGATAAGATAAATTCAAGGATTATAGCACAATCCGTTGGTATTCCCACTACACCAGGAGGCACTATAGAGTCTATTGAACAAGCACATGCTTTAGCTAATGAATTAGGGTATCCAATACTTATAAAAGCATCTGCTGGCGGTGGCGGAAAAGGTATGAGGATTGTAAATAGCGACAAGGAGTTAGAAGAAGCAATAATAGTTGCAAAAAAAGAAGCGCAAGCGGCATTTGCAGATCCTACTGTTTACATAGAAAAATATATAGAAGACGCTCATCATATTGAGATACAATTTATAATTGATAAGTTTGGAAACGGACTATATTTCCCAGAACGAGAATGTTCAATCCAGAGAAGATATCAAAAAATTGTTGAAGAAAGCCCATCACCAACGATTAATAGAGAAGTAGCAAAAAAAATGGGGGAAGCTGCCATTTCTGTAACAAAAAAAGCAGGGTATTATAATGCAGGAACTGTGGAATTTATTTATGATAAAAAAAATGAAAAATTTTACTTTTTGGAGGTAAACGCAAGAATACAAGTAGAACATCCAGTAACTGAAGAAATCAGTGGGTTTGATTTTATTGCTTCTCAAATTGATATTGCTGAAGAAAAACAGATTAAGTTATCTCAAGACGAACTTAATTCACGTATTAATGGTCATGCCATTGAATCTAGAATATATGCCGAAGATACTGAAAACAACTTTATGTCTTCTGTAGGTAAAATAGAACACTACAAGGAACCGTCTGGTTTTGGTATTAGAGTAGATTCAGGGTTTTTTGAAGGTTCGAATGTATTGATATATTATGACTCTCTTATCTCAAAATTAATAGTAAAAGCTCCAAATAGAAATATGGCTATAAAAAAAATGTATAAGGCAGTGTCAGATTATCACATTTCGCCTATTAAGACAACAATTCCTTTATTGAAAAATATATTCAGCCATAAAAAGTTTATAGAAGGCGAGTATAATACAAGATTTTTAGAAACTTATAGAGACGATCTGTTTTCTAAAAAGCAAAATAGTAGTCGGATTATGGAGGCCATAGTATTATTCGAGTACTTAAAACAATACAAGCACCCTAATTATGATGCTATACAAGAGTCTTCTATGACATCTTGTTGGGAATCTATAGGTAACTGGAGGGGATAAAATGGAAAAGATTAAAGTAAATAATGAATTATTTGAGTACGATTTATCAATAAAGGATAGCCTTTACACGCTGGCACACGATGGTACAAGTGCGTCTTTTCAAGTTTTTAAGTACGGTGATGATTATCTTGTTTTTGATTTAGAAAATAACACATTTGTTGTTTTAGATGCATATTTAGCCAAAGATAAGGCGATTATTTGGGTGGATGATCAAGAGTTAGTATTAGAAGAAGAATCAGAAGAAAATGTTTCTTTAGGGGATGAATCTAAAGAAAACAATATAAAATCTCCAATGCCAGGTATTATTAGAGAAGTAAAATTTAAAGAAAAAGACAGTGTAAAAAAGGGTGATGCCATTGTTGTTTTAGAATCAATGAAAGTTTTAAACGACCTTAAATCCAGTATAGATGGTATTATTAAGAAAATTAATGTAGATGTAGGTATGCAGGTTGGTCCTTTAGAAATTTTAGTAGAAATTGAGCCAAAGGAGGAACAATGAGTAATTTTGTTTTTGGAGTAGAAGAGGTTGCAATAGCAGTTAATGATGCACAAGAAGCAGCGCACGATTTTTCAACATTATTTGGCATAAATTTTGATTATCAATGGGAATTGCCTGATGAGAAGTTATTTGTAAAATCAGCTAAAATTGGTAATACGCAACTACAGTTTATCGAGTCTACCAGCGAAGATGGTGTCGTTGCAAAATTTGTCGCAAAAAGAGGAGAAGGATTAAACCATATTGCATTAAAGATAAAAAATTTAGATGCCTTAATAAAACAGCTTCGAACAAATAATGTAAAGTTAATGCCGAACGAACCAGTTTTAGTTGATAACATACCCCCTTTTTCTGGAAAAATAAGATATATTTTTATACATCCATCGTCTTTTCATGGGGTACTAATAGAATTAATTGAGGAATTATAAATTTTTAAAGGAGGTTTTCGTTATGAGTAATTTTTCCGATTTTAAAAATGGGTCGTTTGCACAAAGCAGTCCTGCAATGCAAAAAATCAGAAACAAAACCATTACGGCAGAAAAATTTGCAAGTATGGTTAAATCAGGAGACTGGATATATGGGTGTATGGTTGGTACTGATGCAGTCGCGCCAAGAAAAGCTATTTTTCAAAGATTAGGTGAAGGTTCCGATAAACTCCAAAATATAGAAATGTGGGCCGTAGATAATGCATTTTTAGGAACTGATTTTGGACTTAGATATGACAAGGAAGGTAAATATCACATCCAGCACCAAGGTTTTATACATAAAGGCACAAAAGATGCAATAAAAGAAGGATGGCAGGGTTTTGATTGGTATCAGTGGGGCTGGTCAATGCATATGAACTATCAATTTGCAAGATTTTACAAAAAAGATAAATCACAAAGAATAGCAGACTGGGGTATTGCTACTATAGCAAAGCCAGAGGGTAGTTATGTAAATGGAAGCTATGGTGCTTCGAATTTTATGATTACAGCTAAAACATGCAAAAAATTTGTGTGTGAAATTAGAGAGGATCACGCTTGGTGTGAACCTGGACGCAATGTTAATTTGCATGTTGATAATGTGGATTATTTTATTGAAGTTGATTTATTAGATCCAGATTTTCAATATCCTAGATTAGATGAACGTGCTATTAAACCTTCTGAAACAGAGAAAAAAATTGCTGAACATATCTTATCAATAATGCGAGACGGCGATATTCTTCAAGTTGGTATAGGGGCTTTACCCAACGCTGTCGTTTTAGCAATAGCAGACTCTGATCTAAAGCACCTTGGAGTACATACTGAGATGATAGGTGAATGGGCTTTTACACTAATAGAAAAGGGATTAATTGATAATTCAAGAAAATCAATTGATCAGGGCAGATGCGCATGGGCTTACGCTGTACCTTTTATACCAGAGAGGTATTTTGAATTTATGCATCACAATCCAATGTTCGCTGCTTATGATATTAATTACACCAATAACTTTTTAACATTATCAATGGTTGATAATTTTATGGGTATTATGAGCTTTGCAAAAATGGACATTAGGGGACAAGTTGTATCAAGTTGCGTTGCAGGAAGACCGATATCTAGTACTGGTGGTCAATTTCAATTTATTGTTGGCGGTCAATTATCGAAAGGTGGAAGAGCTGTGCTAGCTGCTACATCTAGAACACCAGATGGTAAATCTCGAATTATCGGAATGCTTGATAGAGGCGATGTTGTAGACGTACCTTCTCAATTTGTAAGCTATGTTGCAACTGAGTATGGGATTGTTAACTTAATGGCTTGCACAGATGCTGAAAAAGCTAGAAAATTAATTAGTATCGCACATCCTGACGATAGAGAAGAATTAGAAAAAGAAGCTGCAAAGCTAGGAATCAAAACAAAACACTGGATGTTTGATGTGTGTCCAGATAGAAGGTATCCAACAGCAGATGACTTAAAAGATCACAAGCATGGTTACATGGATTTAGTTATTGCGCCAAAGGGAGTTAGTAACCCAAGTAGTTAACAAATAATAGTATTTATGGCATTAAAAAATTAAAGTTTTTAATGTCTAGTGAAAAAGGAGGGTTGTGTATGTTATTATCTAAGAAAGCGTATATTCAAAGAATTGCGACAAAAAAACCAAATCTTTATATTAATGGGGAAAGAATAGATAACTTTATTGATCACCCAAATATTAAACCTATGATTGATTCAATTGGGTTAACATATGAGTTAGCATCAAAAGACGAATTTAAAGATTTGGCAACTGCAAATTCTCAATTTATAAGTGAACCAATTAACAGATTTTTGCATATCTATACAGAAAAAGAAGATCTTATAAAACGCATTAAGTTAGCAAGGCTTTTGAGTCAAAAATTAGCAACTTGCAATTACCGCTGCGTAGGATGTGATATCCTAAACGCTTTATACGCTACTACTTACGACATGGATGAAGCATTAAAAACCAATTATCATAAAAGATTATTGGATTACATTAAATATGTACAACAAAATGATTTAGCTGTGTCTGGTGCATTAACAGATGTAAGGGGCGATAGAGCAAAAAGTCCAAGCCAACAAGATGACATGTATCTAAAAATTGTAGAAAAAAAATCTGACGGTATAGTGGTAAAGGGCGCAAAAATTTGTCAATCCGGTACATTGGTTGTCGATGAAACTGTTGTTATGCCAACAATTGCATTAAAGGAAGCTGATAAAGCCTATGCTGTTTCATTTGCAATGGAATCCGGCACAAAGGGTGTTACGTATGTTTTACAGAATAATGCGTACGAGTCCAAAAAAAGAGAAACGCCAGGTTGGGAATCAGGTAATCCATATGGTGACAGAGGCACGTTTTTAGTTATTCTTGACAACGTATTTGTGCCTTGGGATAGGGTGTTTATGTGCGAAGAATACAACTATGCTGGTTTATTAGTAAGCAATTTTACCGATATTCACAGATATGTTGGCTCTGGCTGTAAAGCAGGTTTTATTGATACAATGCTAGGTGCTGCTAAACTAATGTCAGAATACAACGGTATTCAAAATGCCTCTCATGTAGTAAATAAGATTACGGACATTGTCAAAGGCCAAGAAAGTTGTTATGCATGCGGTTTAGCTGCAGGGTATGAAGGCATAAAGACAAAATCAGGTGTATATTTGCCAAATTCTTTATATTCAAATGTATCAAAAACACTTGGCCTGCCAGCAATTGCTCAGGCTGCTATAAATCTTGCAGATATAACTGGTGGCGTATGCGTTACAGCTCCTTCTGAAAAGGACTTAAATAACCCCGACATAGGAAAATATATAGAGCATTATTTGAAAGGAAGTGATGCGGCTACAACACAAGAAAGGTTAAAATTAATAAAATTTGTTGAATATTGGATAGCAGGACCCCATTTAGCTGGTGCTATTCATGGTGGCGGATCACCTATTACACCAAACATTTTTATACAAAGGTTGGCAAATGTAGATCAAAAAAAATCACTGGTAAAAGAGCTGCTAGAAATCAACTAGGAAAAGGAGCGTGTAATGCCTGCTTTTAAAAACATAATTTATACTGAAGAAGATAACATTACCTGGATTCAATTTAATAGACCAAATAAACTCAACGCTTTTACAAGAGAAATGTGGGAAGAGCTTTATCAGTCGCTGGAGTTAGCAAAGGGCAATAAAACGACATTGGTTGTTGTTACAGGTACAGGAAAAGCTTTTAGCGCAGGTGATGATATACCATCCATGTACAAGTTTAAAACTAAAGAAGAATCACTCAATTTCTTTAGCATATTAGAAAAACCATTCGAATCTCTATTAGATTTTGAAAAGCCGCTTATTGGAATGGTAAATGGCTTAGCATATGGTGGCGGTTGTGAGTTACTTTTTTTTATGGATATTATTGTAGCAGGTAAAGATTCTAAATTTGCTTTGCCAGAAACCAAACTTGGATTGATACCACCTGGAGCGCTATCTGTGGGTTACAATGTTTTGGGTATAAAACAAATTAACCGACTTGCTTTGACAGGAGAAGCAATTGATGTATACGAAGCTCAAAGAATTGGCCTTGTGGATTACATAGTAGAACCAGATAAATTAAAAGATAAAACGCTTGAGATTACACGGAAAATCCTTTCTAACTCCAAACAGCCAATGCAGTTTATAAAAAGACTCTCAAACAAACGTAGAATTAAGGTAGAATTAGCTAACATGATTGAGAAATTGGCAGCTTTTTCTATCGAGGAAGAATCAAAACAGAGAATGGGGGCTTTTATAAACAAAAAAAACGAAACTAGTGACATCTTTTGTTAAAGTGAAATTTCAATTTTTAGGAGGTGTCATAAGGAACACTTCTTGGAGCACGCTGGTCATGTAGCGATAAACACTTTTTTGTGCGAAACTGCGGTGGTATTGTAGGTTATTGGTATGATGGATTTAGATGTAAGCAAAAGAGTGGCAGGAAAAAGAGCATTATGCTCCCAAGTGAAATTAATCAAAGAAAAAGATTTAGGAGGGAGAAAGAATGAGTTACGACAACCTTAAAAAACTAAAAGATAAATACGCCATTGTGGGTGTAGGTTATACACCACAAGGAAAAGTATCAAATAGGAGTGCTTTAAGTTTTTATGTGGAAGCAGGTATTAATGCAATAAAAGATGCTGGATTAAAAAAAGAAGATATAGATGGTTTAATATGCTATAGGCAATTTGGCACCCTTTTAAATGAACCAGAGCCAACACCTTACTTAGTAGCTCAGATGTTAGGTATACAGCCCACTATTTTAAGTCAAGAATCATATTGCCCAAGGCACCACTTTGTGCAAGCTATATCGCTTTTAGAAGCTGGCTTTTGCAATCACGTTTTAATTATATACGCTGATAATGGCCTCTCAGGAGGCAGAACATTTATAGAAGAAGCTACACACCCAGAACCTAAAAATGACAATTACCTTTATGGTGAATTTGGTTTTGTTGGAGATTATGCGCTTGCTGCAAGAAGAGCCATGTATGAGTTTAACACTGGTCCAGATACTTGGAAAGAAATAGCAATTAGCCAAAGAAAGTGGGCTATGTTAAACCCTACCGCCACAATGTACCAAAAACCATTAACGCCTGAAGACTATTTAAACTCAGACTATATTGTAGAACCGTTTAGAAAACTTGATGCAGCTTTAATAAGCGATGGTGGCAGAGCATGTATTGTCACATCCGTTGAGCGCGCCAAAGATTTAAAAAACCCTATTGTTTCAATAATGGGTATTGGAGAAGCAAACCCTAGCATCGATATACACCAAGCTACCTATATAACAGGACCGACAGGCGCTAAAAAGGCGTCAGAAATGGCTTTTAATATGGCAAATATTACGCTTAATGATATAGACGCATGTGAGATATATGATTGCTTTACATACACAGTAGAAATCACAATGCAAGATTACGGTTTCTTTAAGCCAGGTGAAGGAAAAGACTTCTTTAAAAATGGTTATACTGCTCCAGGTGGCAAACTACCTGTGAATACTTCTGGTGGTTTACTCTCAGAAGCGTATTTTATGGGTTTAACACCTATTACAGAAGCGCTAATGCAGCTCATGGGCAGGTGTGGCCAAAGACAACTAGGTACAGCAGTAGGCAATAAAAAACCAGAGATAATCTTATGCAGCGACAATGGAAGTGTATTGCAAACGCATGCAACTATAATTTTAAGGAGGCAATAAATGAGTATTTTTTTACCAACCCCGACATCTGACACAGCTTTTTTTTGGGAAGCATCTAAAAATAAACAGTTAAAATTCCAAAAATGCAGAGATTGTGGCTATGTCAGATGGCCTGCTTCAATTGCTTGCCCACAGTGCCATTCTCTAAACTTCGAATATATAATTTCAAAAGGATTGGGGAAAATCTATTCTTTTGTAGTATATAAAGTGGCTTTCCATAAAGCTTTTAAAGATAATCTTCCCTACATAGTAGCTATTGTTGAGCTTGATGAAGGACCACGTATCGTTAGTAATATAATAAACTGTGATCCATCTAAATTAAGCTGTGATATGCCAGTTAAGGTAGTGTGGGAAGAGGCTTTAGAGTTTAATATACCTAAGTTTGAATTGAATCTTTAGGAGATGTTGCTATGGAAAGCGTAGGGAAACTATATGGATTTTATGATCCCGATCAGATGAGAATGGTATTTAGGAATCGATCTAAAAAATTAGTACCAAAAGTTACTACTTTAGAGAAATGTGTTTCTTAACTGATCTTAAAGGAGATCGTGGTAAAAAACCATCACAGCAATCTGATCTTGACAGCAATTTACGCGTTGTAGAAGTTAAAAAAGATGGTATTGTTATACGCGGCGCAAAAGTGATGATATGTGGTGTTGCTGCTTCAAATGAAATTTTTTTACTGCCCGGCGGAGTTTATGGAGAAGCGGATAAAGACTTTGCTGTAGCTTACGTAGTACCAAGGTATATAGAAGGTCTAACTATTGTAGAAACAACACGTCCAAGCGACCTAAGGGGAGCTTGGAGATAACTTTGATATGCCGCAAACTGGAATTACGCAAAGCCTATCTATTGTTTGATAATGTGTTTGTGCCTAACGATAGAGTATTTATGCGTGGAGAATATAAGTACACTCGTGATATCATAAATTATTTTACTTCTACTTACCGCGCATGTCTTGGCGTTTGTGTTGCAGGGCAAGAGGATACAATGATTGGTGCAGCAGTTTTGATAGCCAGAGCTAATGGTTTGTCTTCTCGAGTATTTTTCGATAAACTTATTAATATGTCTATTAATAATGAAGTGACATATGGACTTGGCATAGGAGCTATAGCTCTAGGCAAAAAACACCCTTCTGGCGTATATTTTCCGGATCAGCTTTTAACTAATGTAAACAAAGTTCAAGTAGCAACACTTCCGTATGAGACAAAAAGACTTACACAAGATATTGCTGGTGGTATAGGAGAAGCCGGGTGCTTAACTTCATGCCAAGATATCGAAAACCCTCAATATGGGCCACTAATAGAAAAATATCTAAAAGCAGGTGAAGGTTCTGGTAAAACTCGCGCAAAAATTGCAAGGTTAATAGAATGGTTAACCTTAGGTGCAGGTGTTCCTGGCACAATGCATGGGGGAGGGTCTCCTGATGGTGCACGCCTGTTTGTTAGAGCTCTAACTCCTTTCGATAAATATGTAGACTATGCAAAAAAAATTATGAATATTGAGGAAGATGTTAAAGAACCTGAAAAAACAAAATAAATTAGCTTGATTTGCTTGCTTTAGCTGTAGAAAAGGTTTTTTTCTACACCTATTAAAAATAAGAGGAGGTTTCTTATGATTGATTTTACTTTTACACAAGAACAAGAGGATTTCAGAAAACAAGTGGCAGAATTTGTGAAAGCAAAAATTGCACCAAAAGTTAAGGATATGGAAAAAAATAAAGGTGCAGACAAAGAGGTAGTTGAAGCTGTGAAAGAAGCAAAACTCACAGGTATATTTATACCAAAAGCGTATGGTGGCTTAGGGCTTGGCTACGTTGCAAGGCTTATTGCTTTGGAAGAAATCGCCAAAGTCTCTCCTGGTGTTTCCATGATGCTCCAGATTTTTGGTCTTGGTATTGAGCCTATTCTAAAATCAGGCAGCGCAGAGCAAAAAGAAAAATACCTACCAGGCCTTGCAAGTGGAGAAAAACTTGCTACAGTAGCTGTAACAGAAACCACTGGTGGATCAGACCCAACAGGCATAGAAACAACATACACAAAGGAAAGTGACTACTACATACTAAATGGAAGAAAAATTATGCTTACCAATGCTCCCGTTGCCAATACATTTGTGGTGCTTGCGAAAGATCCAAATAACCCAAAAGCCTTTTCTACCTTCATAATTGAAGATACATTCGAAGGCTTCAAAAGAGGAAAAGATTGGAACGAGATAGGCCTTCATGGTTGCAGTGTGGGTGAGATACTGCTTCAAAACTGCAAAGTGCCCCAAGGAAACCTGCTTGGAGAAGAAGGCAAAGGCATGAGGGTAGCGATGAGCGCCATAGGTGAAGTAGGCAGAAGCGGTATGGTAGGTGTGGGCCTTGGTATACTCTCTGCTCTTTTAGAACAGTCGGTAAACTTTTCAAAAAAACGCATACTATACGGAAAACCCATAAGCAACTTACAAACCATACAAAACAAAATAGCTCAAATGAAATTAGATTTAGAAGTCTCAAGCCTACTTGGCTATAGAGCAGCAAGCATGCAGGATAAAGCTCAAAGATGTGACCTAGAGTTTGCCATGGCAAAGTACTATACTACAGAAGCTGCCCAGAGGTGCGCTAAAATGGCTGTGGATATCCATGGTGGCTATGGCGTTGTAGAAGAATCTATTGTCACAAGATTATTACGGGATGCCTTTGTGCTTGGTCCATCTGCTGGCACATCAGACATTATGACGGTTATTATTGCAAGGGCGGCTATTGGGTAGTACAAAGCTTTGATTTTTATAAAATATTTTCATTATTGACAGAATTTGAAAGTAAGTGTAGAAAAAAGGAGGTATATTTTTAAAAGGAGGAATTAAGATTGAAAGTAGAAGAGATTTTATCTAAAATAGTTCCAATTAATGAAGAAATTTATAAACAAGCAAATCAAAGAACATCAAAACTGATTATGCCATATAGGGCAATGGGTTATTTGAATGATATATCAGAACAATTATGTGCCATTTATTCTTCTATGTCTTTAAAAATCGAAAATAAAGCTGTATTTGTTATGGCAGCAGACCATGGAGTAGCAGAAGAAGATGTGAGTGCATATCCTCAACAGGTTACTTGCGAAATGATAAAAGCTTTTATTAAAGGTAATGCAACTATAACTGTCCTTGCAAGATTAAATAATTGTTCTACTATCGTCGCTGATGTGGGCACAAAATGCGATTTATCAGAAAAAGAACCAATAGGTCAAAATCAATTTATAATAAAGAAAGTTAAAAATGGCACAAATAACTTTGCAAAACAACCCGCAATGACAAAAGAAGAAGCGTATAACTCAATACTAACTGGCTTTAAAATTGCAGATGAGTATATAACATCTAAAAAACTCAATTTAATAGCAACCGGCGATATGGGCATAGCAAACACAACCGCAGCTTCTGCGGTTGGTGCTTGTATAACAAAAAACAATGTAGAACTTATAACAGGAAGAGGTACACTTATAACAGACGATACACTTGAAAATAAAATTGCCATTATCAAAAAATCACTAAATCTTCACAACCCAAGCCCCAATGATCCAATAGATGTATTATCAAAAGTAGGTGGTCTTGAGATTGGTGCAATTGCAGGTGTAATTTTGGCTGCTTGCTACAATAAAATACCTGTTGTTATTGATGGTTTAATTTCAACTGCTGGCGCACTTTTGGCTTACAAACTAAACCCACTGACAAAGCAATATATGTTTGCAGGCCATTTATCTTATGAGCCAGGCCATAGCTTAATGCTCTCTTATTTAGGATTAAGGCCAATCTTACAATTAGATATGAGGCTTGGCGAAGGCAGTGGAGCTGTGCTTGCAATGCCTATCATTGAAGCAGCGGCTAAAATAATAACGCAAGTAGCTACATTTGATGAAGCGCAAGTAACCAAAAGCAGTTTATAATACTTTATTGAGTAACTTTTTCTAGAGTATCACAAAAATCATTTGTGAATAAAAAATTAGTTTGAGGTAGTAAAAAAACACTATCTTCTAAAAAACCAAAAAAAATATGCTGTGCTAAATAGCTTCCAATTGCTACTTCTATTATTTTATAGTCAACATTTTTATTTTCGTATATGCCAAGTATTTTAAAAATCAGTTCACTGTTTTTGTATTCTAATCTTTTTAAATTAATAGGAAAATCGTATTTTTTATAAAAATTTGGCGGCGAATTGAACGTTTTTTGTAAAACTAGCGAGTAAAACACTCTGTTTAAGCGTTTCCATTTTTTTGCATACAATGTGTCAAAATTATTCTTTATTTCAATAAAATGTTTGTTTTGAGGTTTCAGGCCAAAATTATTTGCAATAATTGAGCTATGAACGGCAAATGAATAGTTATCTGTAATAATGCGTAAAAAACCGTTTTGCTTTATTTTATCGGTAATTTTTTTAAATGTGATTTTGTTAAAAATGGAATGTTGAATACGGTAAAATTTAAACCACGGCTCTGGAAAATTTACATAAATATTATCAAAGCAGTTATTTTCAAATAAATCAATAGCATACTTCGCATCGTAATTAATCAATTTTATGTTATTTAACTTTTGCAGACAACAGCGATTTAAGGCTGTTAAATAATCTTTGCCGTAAATTTCTATACCGTAAAAAAACTCGTTTGATCTTTGCCTTGCCAAGCTAAGCAAAAACTCTCCTCTGCCAAAACCTATTTCTAGGTTATTAATATTTTTTTGCAGCTTGAGTGGGTCTTTTTGAGTATAGATTTTTTCAAAGCAATCACATAAGTGCATATACGAGTTTGTTGGCTCTAAATTGTGAAAAACTATTTCTGCTTTTAGAAAATTTGCAATATTTTTTGAGATGCACAATATTTCATTTTTAAGCTCATCTGTTACGATGGAACGTGTAACTTTATTTAATTTTATAATTAATGAATCGTGTTTTTTGTAAAAATCTAAAAAACAATTAAATGGCTCATTTAATGACAAAATGCCCCTATTTTTGAACACAAAAAGATCAACACAAACTATATCTTTTAAATTTTTATCTGTTTTTAATATTGCGTGAGGCATATATAAAAAAAGGGGCAAAGCCCCTAAAAATTATTTTTGAGCATTTTTTACGCTTGCTATCACCTTTAGCGGCAAACCCCAGATATTGCAAAAACCCTCGCCATCTTTATGTCTAAATGTATCCGTAGATTCGTACGTTGCAAGATTTTTATTATATATAGAATACGGTGATTTTCTAGAAACTGCAACAACAGAGCCTTTGTATAGTTTTATAGTAACTTCACCTGTCAAATTCTCACACAATTTATCAGCAAAAGCATCAAGTGCTTCCCTTAGCGGTGAAAACCATAAACCATAATAAACAAGTTCTGAATATTTTATAGCTAATTGATCTTTAAAATGCATAGCTTCTCTATCAAGCACAAGCTGTTCTAAAGCCCTTTTTGCTTCAAGCAAACTTACAGCAGCAGGAGCTTCGTAAACTTCCCTTGATTTTATACCAACGAGACGATTTTCAATCATATCAATCCTGCCTACACCATTATTGCCTGCTATTTCGTTTAAGTGTGTAACTAAATCAACAAGCGGCATTTTTTGGCCATCTATACTTATTGGTATATCTTTTTCAAAGCCAATTGTAACGTATTGAGGCGCATTTGGTGCTTCAAGGGGGTTTTTTGTCAAAGAAAAAATATCTTCTGGGGTTTCTTGCTGTGGATCTTCTAATATGCCAGCCTCAATTGCCACTCCCCAGATATTTCTGTCTATTGAATAAGGCTTTTCTTTTGTTATAGATATGTCTATGTTGAATTTTTTAGCATATTCAATTTCTTCTTCTCGCGATTTTAACTCCCAATCTCTGATAGGCACAAGCACTCTAATATCGGGCTTTAGCGCAACTGCAGATACATCAAATCTTACTTGATCGTTACCTTTGCCTGTTGATCCGTGAGCAATGGCATCTGCGCCTTCTTTAATTGCAATCTCAACGAGTTTTTTTGTAATAAGCGGCCTTCCAAGTGCTGTGGCAAGCGGGTATTTGTTTTCATAAAGCGCATTCATTTTGAAAGCTCTCATTACATAGTCTTCTAAAAATTCTTTTCGAAGATCTTCTACATAAGCTTTTGACGCCCCAGTCTTTAGTGCTTTAGCTTTTATGGGCTCAAGCGGTTCATTTTGACCTAAATCGGCAGTATAGGCTATAACTTCGCAGTTATATTTATCCATTAACCACTTAATAATAACCGATGTATCAAGTCCACCAGAATAAGCCAAAACTACTTTTTTTACACTCATATTTTACTCCTTATTTAATAAATTAAAAATTATTGCCATTTGAGCATATAAGCGATTTTCTGCTTGTACAAATACAACCGAATTTTTACCATCAATAATATCGCTTGTCACTTCCTCATTCCTGTGAGCAGGAAGGCAATGCATAAAGATAAAATTACTATCTGCAAATGAGCACAGTTCTTTATTTGCCTGGTATTTTTTTAATATTGAGTATTTTTTTTCTTTTTGATCTTCCTGGCCCATAGAAGCCCACACATCGGTATATACAATATTTGCCCCACTTACAGCCTCTGTTGGATCATCTGTTATAACAATGTTTGCTTGAGTTAGTTTAGATATCTCAATAGCTTCTTTTACAACTAAACCGCTTGGGCTATAGTCTTTTGGACAAGCAACCGATATATCAATTCCAAGCAAAGCACAATGTAAAAGCAAAGAATTTGCCATATTGTTGCCATCACCCACATATGCTAATTTTAAATTATCAAAACTGCCAAAATGCTCCTTTATTGTAAACATATCTGCTAAGGTTTGGCATGGGTGCAGTAAATCACTTAGCCCGTTTATTACTGGAATACTTGAGTTTGAAGAAAAGTCAATCAACCTTTGGTGTTCAAATGTGCGAATCATTACAATATCGCAGTAGCTGGAGATAATTTTTGCTGTGTCTTGTATGGTTTCACCTCTACCTAACTGGATATCTTTTGAAGATAAAACTATAGTTTGACCACCAAGCCTCTTAAATCCTGCTTCAAAGGAAACCCTGGTCCTTGTAGAAGATTTTTCAAATATCATAGCAAGTATATAGTCTCTAAAGGGTTTGTACTCTTGCTTTTTTTTGATTTTTTCTTTTATATTAATACCAAGATCTACAGTTTTAAGTGTCTTTAGCGCGTCAAAATCCGTTGGGCTCAAATAATGGTAAATCATCAAACCTCCTTAAAAAAGCAGAGCCTTTTTAAATTTATTAAGTTTAAAAAAGCACTTTGAGGACCAAAAAAAATAACCAACCTATTTGCATTATCCATAGATGCTATATCCATGATATCATCTGCCCATGACTTTGTCAGGCAATATCCACTACATAATACCAAAAAATTATTTGCAACGCAATTATATAGATGATCTTGAAAGTTATTTTTTGTAAAATTTAAAAAATCTGTTTTAAATCCATATTTTTGCAAAATTTCAAAATTATCCATTGAGTAATCAATAAGACACATGCTTAAGTTAGCACCATAACGTTTTAAAAGCCTACTACCAATCTCATTAAAACAAAACTGTTTATTTTTGCAAAAAATAGTGGTATTTTCTTTGTAGTAAAAATTGGCAAACGCATTTAAATAGCCGACATACAACTCTTTGTTTTTATCTTCTTTTAAGTCAAGGTTTAGCAAATCTTTTAGTAATAATTCTTTTTCGATTTTACTAAAGCTCAAACCTTCGCTTTTAGAATCCATAAAATTTGTATACAAAATATTTTCTTGGGTTTTAAATAAAACAGGTTTTTCAAGTAAATTATCTTTTTGTAAGATAGGCAATACTTTAGTCTTTGCAAGGTCTAAGATAGACATAAAATGCACTCTTTTTTTATATATTTTGAAATCAGCCTTGTGCCTGCTGCGAGGCTTACCAATGTTTTTACTTTATCTTTATCCACAATACTAACCCCACATAAATGCGTAATTTTTGTGTTTAAAAATGCCTCTTTTGACATTGTGCATGTTGCACCCAAAAGAATATTGTATTTGGCATTTGAAAAGCTCAAAATACTATCAATCGTTTTATTTACAAGCGTCGTAGCTGAAATTATAGCTACATCGCAGCTTTTAAGCTCAAAGAAGCTAGCCCAATCAGGTAAAGAATCAAACCTGTTGTCGCGCTCTACAATTTTTAAGCTTTTAGCTTTTTGTTTGATGTGTTCTATAATGGGCGCAAAATAGCCTACCATTATAACATTATGTTGTTTTTCAATGAGGTTTAAAAAATCAAAACAATTTTCTTGTGGTTTATTTAGTATGGCGTTTGCACACGCAATGGCTAAAGCGCTATCAAGCAAATTATATGAAAAAATCCCTTTTAATAGCTCTGTTGCTTTTTTACCAATAATTTTATCACCAATATCCAAGATATTGCAACTTGCATGGTTTAACTCTTTTGCAAATGTATATGAAAGACCGCAAAAGTTTCCATTTAGTTCAACGCAAGTATAGCCAAGACCAATTCTGATATCGCTAATTTCTAGGCTATTTGCTTGCTTTTTTGCAGCTTCGTAAATCATCTCATGCACAAACATAGTTTTTTACTCTTTCTATATAGTTTAAAACTTCATTTAGCGAAAATACACCGCTAAAAACATTGATTTGTTTTTTATCCAGATAAACTGCAATAGTCGGTGCACTGTAAATATTTGTTATAGATACAATTTGAGGGAGTTTTTCAATATCAACTTCAAAAAAATTCTCTTTGTCCTTTAATTTAAAAGAAAGTGCTTTGCATGTAGAGCAATCACTGGTACTAAAAAGTATTCCAACAGGTACCTTACTATCAATGTTTTTTTCAAAAGCTTCAATTAAATCAATTACTTCCATAGTTTAATCATGTTAGCATAAATTTAAGATTTTGTAAAACCCTAAAAATCGTTCTTTACTTAAAATTTTTTTATAGTATAATATTTCGTGTGAAAGTAAAGCCAGAGTGTTTTGTTTGTTTTGTCTCGCAAGCAATAAGGGCAACAGAAATCATCAGCAAAAAAGATGAAGATGCTATAAGGGCACTAAAAAATGTATCTGAAGTTTTATCAAGACTCAGCTATGATGTAGCGCCACCTTTAATCTCTGAGTTTGTCTATGGCTCTATAACGAAAACTCTAGACCATGATGACCCATACAGTGAAATTAAAAATAAGTATAACAAGATTGCAATAGCTTATATTAAAAACCTAAAAGATTACATAAACAACTCTGAAGATAAACTGCAAGCTGCTATCAATATATCCGTTGCAGGAAATATTATAGATTTTGGCTCTCAAATTGAAAAATTTAACATCAAAGAAACAATCTCAAAAGCTATTAATGAAGGTTTTTTGGTTAATGATATTAAAGATTTCAAAGAAAAAATAAACAAAGCTAAGATACTGCTTTTTTTGGCCGATAATGCAGGTGAGATTGTTTTTGACAAATTACTTTTAGAAACAATAAAATCGCTCTACCCAAACCTGGATATTTACATAGCTTTGCGTGGCAAGCCCATAATAAATGATGTAACAAAAAACGATATAGAAGGTTTAGGTTTAGAGGATATAGGCACAATCATAGAAAGCACAAAGCCCACACCAGGTTTTTGGCCAGATTACTGTGATGAAAAATGCAAAAAGATTTACAACAGTGCAGAGATTATTGTATCAAAAGGGCAGGGCAACTTTGAGACGCTTTCTGAATTTGATGACGATAGGGTTTTCTTTTTGTTTATAATAAAATGCTCGGTTGTGGAAGGGTACCTAAAAAAACCTAAATACTCACATATTTTTGCCAAAAAAAGCTCATTATGTTAGTAGCTGGCGTAGATGAAGCAGGCAGAGGGCCATGGGCTGGGCCAATTGTCAGTGCAGTTTGTATGCTACCAAAAGAGTTTAACACAATAGTAAAAGACTCAAAAATTTTAACAGAAAAAAAGCGCGAAGAGATTTATAAAATACTCATAAAAAATTCTATATTTGGAATCGGTATGGCTTCTTGTGAAGAAATTGATGCACTTGGTATTGTAAGAGCGTTTGAGCTTTCTATAAAAAGAGCACTTGCTGTTATGCCGAAAAAACCGGAGCTTTTGTTAATTGATGGGAGAGACCATTTAAATTTGTCAATTAAATTTAAAAGTATTGTTGATGGTGACTCAAAAATAGCCTGTATTTCTGCTGCATCAATTCTGGCTAAGGTTAGCCGTGACCACTACATGATGCTAATGTCGCAAAAATATCCACAGTATGCATTTAATCAGCATAAAGGTTATGGCACAAAAAAACATACTGAATTGCTAGAAAAATTTGGCGTTTGTGAGATCCACAGAAAAAGTTTTCGGCCTATAGAGCAGTTTATTAATGGTACATTCAAACCAAAGTTACTGCTACATGCCTGCTGTGCGCCATGTGCTACAAGCGTTATAGAGCGTCTAAAAGATAACTTTAGAGTTAGCGTGTACTTTTTTAACCCAAATATACAGCCCTTAAAAGAATATAAATTGAGGCTAAAGGAAATTGTCGGGCTTTGTAAATACCACAACATAGATTTGATTGTGCCAGAATACAACCCAAAAGCATGGTTTAAAAAAATAAAACAATACAAAAACTACCCCGAGGGTTCAAAAAGATGCACGCTGTGTTATGCATACAGGTTGTACAAAACAGCACTTTTTGCAAAAAAACACAATTTTGAGTATTTTACAACCACATTATCTGTAAGTCCTCTAAAAAAATACGACGTTATTGCACACATAGGTAAAACACTTCAAGCTTTAAATATAAATTTTTTAGACGAAGACTTTAAGAAAAAAGACGGGTTTAGACGCTCATGCGAGTTATCAAAACAATTCAATTTTTATAGACAAAACTACTGCGGTTGTGTATACTCATACCATGAATCAATTAATAGAAAGCTTAAAAAACAAGCTCAAAGCAACACTCATTGAAACACACATTTCTTATGTATTAGTAAACGATATTGTCTACAAAATAAAAAAAAATGTAGATTTTGGCTTTTTGGACTTTACCACTTTAGAAAAAAGAAAGTACTTCTGCGAAAAAGAAGTTGAGCTAAACAAAAGATTGTCTAAAGATTTGTATTTAGGTGTTGTTCCCATTACTTACAAAAATAACGATTATTCAATATCTTATGATGGAGACATTGTAGAATATGCCGTTGCAATGAAAAAATTACCCCAGGATAAAATGATGGACAATCTCTTAAAAGAAAACAAAGTAACACTTAAAGATATAGATGATTTAGCAGAAATTATCGCACAATTTCACATAAACGCTGAATCAAATCAAGCAATCAGCGAGTTTGGCAAAAAAGAAAACATAAAAGTAAATACAGATGAAAACTTTAGCCAGACGATCGATGCTTGCGATGATTTTTTAACAAAACACCAATACGAGGCAATAAAGAGCTATACAAATAACTTTTTAGATAGTTATGATTGGCAAAAGCGCATCGAAGAGCAAAAAATCAGAGATTGCCACGGCGATTTATACTCACACAACATTTGTATATCTGATAAAACATACATTTACGATTGTATTGAGTTTAATGATCGGTTTAGGTACTCTGACGTTGCAAGTGATATAGCATTTCTAATAATGGATTTGGAATTTTATAAAGGATACGAGTTAGCAGAAAACTTTTTGCAAAAATATATAGAGACAACACAGGACTATTCGCTAAATGAAGTTTTAAATTTTTACAAAGTTTATAGAGCCTATGTCAGAGGTAAAATAGCATATTTTGAAAATGAAAAAGAACTATCAAATAAATATTTCGACTTAGCCTATAAATACATTGACAACAAATACAAGCCAATACTAGTGACGATGGTTGGGCTAACAGGCTGTGGCAAAAGTTATTTTAGTGAAAAATTAGCAAAAAAAATCAACGCAAAAATCTTTTCTTCAGATGTTATAAGAAAGCAAATATTTTCTCCTGCGTCCAGTAGGGACTTTGAAGGCGGTATATATACGCAACAGCACACACAAATAGTTTATGAAACGCTAAGCAAATTAGCTTATGAATCCTTAAAAGAAGGATACAATGTAATATTAGATGCTACATTCATAAAAAACTTTTTTAGACAAAATTTAATTGATTTATTAGATGAGATTGGAATAAATCCAAATTTTGTATTTTTAGATCCAGATGAATCTACAATATTGTATAATTTAAAAACAAGAAAAAAGCAAAAAAGCATCTCAGATGGCACAATAGATGTGTATTTTAAGCAAAAAGAAGTATTCGAAAAGCCAGAAAATGCAATAACAATACACTCAAACGAAGAAGGCAGTCTAAATTTTGTTTTAAATGCTATTTTGGAGGCTAAAGTATGAGACTCGGTGTTAATATTGACCATATTGCCACACTTAGACAAGCAAGGCTTGGTATTGAGCCAGAGCCTTTGTATGCAGCCTTTATTGCTCAAGAGGCTCTTGCAGATAATATTACAATGCATTTAAGAGAAGATAGGCGCCATATACAGGAAAGCGATGTAATTGCTGTAGTTAGTTCATTAAAAATTCCTCTAAACTTAGAAATGAGTATTGCAGACGATATTGTTCAGTTTGCTTTAGAAGTAAAGCCACACCAATCAACGCTTGTGCCCGAAAAAAGAAAAGAACTTACAACCGAAGGGGGCCTTGATGTAGTGACTAATTTTGAAAAGCTAAAAGAAGTAATAGATAAACTCCACTCAAAAGACATTTTTGTAAGCTTATTCATTGATCCAGATAAAAAACAAATTGAAGCGGCCAAAAAACTCAACGTTGACTCAATTGAAATGCATACAGGCGAGTATGCAAATGCACCTATATCGCAAAAAGCTAAGTTTGCAAATATTATTGCAGATGTAGCTGCTCTTGCAAAAAGTTTAGGTTTGAATGTACATGCAGGTCATGGTTTAAATTATCAAAATGTAAGCCCAATTGCAAAAATTAAAGAGATTGAGGAGCTCAACATCGGCCACTCTATAATCTCAAGGGCTGTTTTTTGTGGGCTCAAAGAAGCTATTTTGCAAATGAAGCAAATCATCGAAAAAGCCAGATGGTCGGTATAGACATAGAGCAAACAAAAAGATTTGAAAAAATGTTGAAAAAATTTGATAAAAAAACATTACTTAGAGTGTTTTCTCAAGAAGAGCTAGAATATTGTTTTTCAAAAAAATACCCGCATATCCACTTGTGCGGCAAATTTTGTGCAAAAGAAGCGTTTTTCAAAGCAACTAATATAAAAACACCACTTAATAAAATTCAAATCCTAAATAATAAAAATGGTGCACCACATATTTATATTGCTAATAAAATATTTAGCGCCGATGTTAGTATATCGCACACTGATGAATATGCAGTAGCTGTTGTTATATGCAAAACTATATAAAACTTAAAAAAATCTTAGAAAATCTTCAGCCATATTCAATAAAACTTGGACTAAAACGTATAAAAGCTATGCTTGAAGCACTTCATAACCCACAAAACGCCTTTAAAAGCATAATCATTGGCGGCACAAATGGTAAAGGCAGCGTAGCGCAAATGCTATGTGATAGTTTTGTCCACAAAGGTTATAGGGTAGGTCTATATACTTCACCTCACTTAATATTGCTAAACGAACGCATCAAAGTAAATAACAAAAGTATAGATTTTGATACACTGCTAGATATAGCTATAGAAATTGAGCCTTTAGCAAAAGAATTTGGCGTAACGTACTTTGAGTTTTTGACTGTTTTAAGCTTTTTAGCATTTAAAAAGTTAAATGTTGGATATGCAATTTTAGAGGTAGGCATGGGGGGTGAGTTTGATGCAACAAATGTAGTAGATCCGATTTTGAGTGTTATAACAAGCATCTCACTGGATCATACAGAGCATTTAGGCAAAACCATAGAACAAATAACAAAAACAAAAATGGCTATTATAAAAAAAATAGGCGTTATTGGTAAAAATCCCCCAAACGTTGTGGATTTGATAAAGCAATCCAAAAACGTCCCACTTTATTTTGTAGATGAACAATACATAAATCGTGCTAAAAATTTTGATTTAAAATTTTTAAAATGCGATTATGAAAAAGAAAATCTCGCATGCGCTATGCTTGCAGTTGATAGTCTAAACAAACATTACAATTTAGGATTAAACACAAGCGCTATGGAAAATACATACTGGCCTGCTCGCTTTGAAATAATCAAATCAGCTAATAAAAGATTTATAATAGATGGGGCACACAATGTAGATGGAGCATTAAGGTTTTTAGAATGTGCCAAAAAAATCAAAGGCCCCAAGATTTTGATTTACTCAAGTTTAAAACAAAAAGATTACCAAAAAATTTTAAATATACTTTGTGGTTGGTTTGATGAAATTATAATAACCAAAACAAACAATCGCAACTCAATTGATGAAGCAGATATTAAAGATATAATTAAAAACTATCGCTTTTTAGAAGATGTGAATGCATGCTTACTATACGCCCAAAAATCAAAATATGAAAATATATTTGTTGCAGGTTCGCTGTATTTAGCTGCTTTAGCAAAAGCCTGCGGTTTAGCGCAAGGAAACCTTCCTTAAAACTTCACACTTTAAAACTTAAAGCTTTTATCTCGCTTAGGCCTTTTCCCTGCACATCCTTTTCTAGCACCATAACAAGTGATTTGGGCTTTGTTGGGCATACTTCAACGCAAATACCACAACCCTTGCAATGGTGATAGTCAATTCCAACCATTTTTTCATCTTTATCTAAAAGAATTGACGCATCTGGGCAGTACTGCCAGCAAAACAAGCAGTTGATACATGTTTTTTCATTCCATACGGGGCGCTCAACACGCCATGAACCTGTCTCAAAATTTTCGATTTTTTCTTCTTTTGACTCAACTTCAATAATTTTGTTTAAATCCACTATGCTCATATACCCTCCTAATAAGGCACTCTATTTTGAAATGCCTTTTGCAATGTTAATTTGTCAAGTGAATCAATATTATAGCCAACCGGTATACCAGAAGCTGGTTTTGTAATTTTAATATCCTTTGGCAACATTTCTATAATATACTGTGCCGTGAGATTACCTTCAATAGAATCATCCAGCATCAATATAATTTCATTTGCAAGGGCTGCATTTTCTTTTAGTTTTTCAAGACCTAAGTCATTTGCATAAATGCCTTCAATCGGTGAAATCAAACCCCACAAAACAAAATATACACCATTATAAATATGTTGGGGTTCTAAATTTAATAGTGTTTCTATGGTTTCTACAACGCAGATAGTTGACTTATCGCGATTTTCATCCAGACATATATCGCAAATATCGCTTTCACACAAATTGGCACAGATTTTACATTTTTTTAAATGAAGGGCTGTTTCAATACTTTTAGATATTTCTTTGGCATCTTGCGGGTTATTTATAAGCCATAGAGCATACCTTAGAGCGCTTTTTTGACCAATCCCCGGTAATTTTGTTATTGATTCAACTAAGTTTTCAATTGATTTAATCATAGACCAGGTATACTTATCCCACCAGTTAATGCAGACATCTTTTCTTTTACTTTTTCTTTTGCTTTCCTGATCGCTTCATTAACGCCAGATAGCAGTAAATCTTCCAGCATTTCAACATCGTCTGATAACAACTCTTTTGAGATTTTAATCTCAACAACCTCTCCATCTCCATTGGCACTAACTGTTATCATGCCACCACCAACACTTACCTGCGTAATTTCTTTTGCCGCTTCTTGTTGGATGCGCTCAATTTCTTTTTGCATTTTTTTTGCCTGACTCATTAAAGAGTTCATATCAAATCCGCCAAAACCTTTCGTCATAAATCACCCCTTTGCTATTATTTCTCCACCAAAAATATCAATTATCATTTTATCTAATTTATCAATATCATCTACGTTATTGTCTTTAAGCATTTCCTTGTCGCCAGAATCATCTGTACCACCACCTAAAGCAACTGATGAAGTTTCTTTGATTTTTTCTGAGATTTCTTTTTTTGCTTCTGGTATAGATAAATCCACAGTGTACTGTATTATTTCTTCAATTTTAGCGAGGTTTTTTAGAGCGAGCGCCTTTTGCGTAGCAACTTTGAGTGCTACAATGTCATCAACCTTATGTTTTATTTGCAAAAAAGCATCATAGAAAAAATTTATAAAAGCTGTTTTTAATTCAATCCTTATTTCTAAAGTTAACAATTTTTCAAGTAACATTTCAACAAATGTTTCTACTTTTAAATTATGCTCTAAAAGATAACCAATCTTTTCATAGGCTTGATTTGAATTAAAATTAACAATTGCTTCAACAAACTCATCAATTAATCTATAGTCTGCAATACCAAGCACGCAAGACACATCTTTTGCAGTGATATCTTGACCTTTGTAAGCAACTACCCTGTCTAAGTAATTTTCTGCAACCCTAAAAGAGCCTTGTGCTACTTGTGAAATCAGCTTTATGCTTTCATCTTCTAATTTTATATTTTCAGTTTCTAAGATTTTTTTTAACTTAATATAAATTTTTTCTGGTGTAATTTTATTGAGCTTAAAAATTTGACACCTTGAAAGAATTGTTTGGGGTACTTTTTCTATATTTGTCGTAGCAAATATAAATTTAACATAATCTGGTGGCTCTTCAATGGTTTTTAGCAGTGCGTTAAAAGCTTCTTCTGTGAGCATATGTACTTCATCTATAATAAATATTTTATAGCGAGCGCTAAAGGGCACATACTTTATGCTTTCTATAATATTCCTTGCATCGTCAATGCGCCTGTTTGATGCACCATCAATTTCAATGACATCAACACTTCTGCCTAAAGAAATTGCTCTGCACTGCTCACACTCACCGCAGGGCTTAATTGTTGGCCCTTTTTCGCAATTAAGCGATTTTGCTATAATTCTTGCAAGCGAAGTCTTACCTGTGCCCATTGAGCCATAAAATAAAATGGAATGGTAGAGCCTATTTTGCTCTATGGCATTTTTTATTGTTTGAGTAACAACATCCTGGCCAATTACTTCATCTAATGTTTGTGGCCTGTATTTTCTTGCAAAAACTATATACATTTGCCTTCCCTTAGCGATACCCACCAATAAAGTGTACCTGCTGGGGGCTAATTTGCTACCGTTGCTTCCTTCCGGACCTGGCGGGGTTCACAAACGCCCCTACAAGTAGCTTCAAAGGTGGGTATCGCTAAAAGTGGCGCGCCCAAGAGGATTCGAACCTCTGGCCTCAAGAACCGCAATCTTGCGCTCTATCCAACTGAGCTATGGGCGCAGATAAAACCCATCTTTCATTTTTGATTATATATTTAGTGGTTATAAAAATCAAGTTTAACAAAAATTTAAACTAAAAACCTCATATTGTAAAACTGTTAATTTTTTTATATAATCAAATCTCGCTGGAGGTAGAAAGTTTTGAACATAAAAAACATAATTGGCAAAAGCTTCCTTATATTAGATGGAGCAATGGGGACACTACTGCAATCCTATGATTTAAAAGAGTCTGATTGGGATGGAAAAGTTGGGTGCAACGAAATTCTAAATATAACTAGAGCTGATATTATAAAGAATATACATCTAGATTACCTAAAAGCCGGGGCGGATATTACAAAAACAAACAGTTTTGGTGCGCTACCGTGGGTGTTAGAAGAGTATAATTTACAAGACAAAACTTACGAAATAGCAAAACAAGCGGCTATAAATGCACAAACAGCCAAGAATGAGCTCCAACTAACTGAAAATAAATCAAAATTTATTGCAGGTTCCTTAGGTCCTGGCACCAAACTTGCGTCACTTAATCAAATTGACTTTGATATAATCCATGATGGTTACTTTTTGGCCACATCAGGCTTAATCGATGGAGGTGTTGATTTAATATTGTTAGAGACATTCCAGGATCCATTGCAAATTAAAGCTGCACTTAATGGTTGTTTTGACGCCATAAAATATAAACAAAAAGATATACCCATAATGGTTTCTGCTACTATTGAGTTAAACGGTTCTATGCTTATTGGCACTGATGTTGCCACACTTGCTGCAATACTTGAGCCATTTGACATATTGAGTTTAGGCTTAAACTGCGGAAGCGGACCCATCCAGGTTGAAACACATCTTAAAAAATTATCCCAGCATTGGCATGGTTATATTTCAATTCACTCAAATGCAGGCCTACCAGAAAATGTCTGCGGTAAAGTATGCTACCCTATGGACCCAGAAAGTTTTGCAATAGCTGAGTCTAAGTTTTGCGACATAGATGGTGTATCTATTATTGGTGGTTGCTGCGGCACAACGCCAAGGCACATAAAAACACTAAGTGAAAAAATAAAAAACCTAAAGCCAAAACCTCCAAAAGGCAAAGCCCCACAAGCTCTTGCAAGCCTTTATCAATATGAGCCTTTATTCCAAGAGCCACCGCCTTTTTTGGTAGGAGAGCGCACAAACGCCACAGGTTCAAAGCAATTTAGAGACTTATTGCTAAAAGAAGACTACGATTCAATACTATCTATCGCCCAAGAGCAAGTGCTAAGTGGCGCAAAAGCATTGGATGTTAGTGTTAATTTTGCTGGACGCGACGAAGAAAAAGACATGGTAGAGCTCATAAGCCGCTTTAACCAAAAAATTTCAATCCCGTTAATGGTAGACTCTACCCAACCAAACACAGTTTTAAAGGCTTTAAAACTAATAGGCGGAAGACCCATTATAAATTCTGCAAATTTAGAAGACGGTGTTGAAAAGTTCGATAAAACTTGTGAGCTTGCAAAAAGGTTCGGTAGTGCACTTGTTTTACTTGCTATAGATGAAAAGGGTATGGCAAAAACAAAAAAACGTAAAGTAGAAGTAGCCTATAGAATGCTTGATAGAGCTTTAAAAAATGGCCTTAAAAAAACCGACTTGGTATTTGACTTGCTCACATTTACAGTAGCCTCAGCTGAAGAAGAATACAGAAATGCAGCCAAAGATACAATTGATGCCATAAAGGAATTAAGAAGCACGCATAAAGAAGTAGGTGCTATTTTGGGTATATCTAATGTATCATTTGGTCTTGATCCCCAAGCAAGAAAATATCTAAATTCAGTATTTTTGTACCATGCTGTAAAAAATGGCCTATCTATGGCTATAGTCAACCCAAAATCACTCATACCATATCCATTAATAAATCAGCAAGACAAAAGAATTTGCGAACGGTTGATTTTTAATGATTGGCAGGAGGGTGATCCTTTAATTAAATTTATTGAGCATTTTTCTGAAAATAAAAAATCTGAAGAAAAAGAAACCTTAGAAGATTTACCGCTCGAAGAAAAAATAAAAAAACTATTAATAAGCGCCCAAACCAATCAGTTAATTGAAACCGTTGATAAAGTCCTACAGTTTATGCCTGCTGATAAAATCATCGCTGACTTGCTTATAGAAGCGATGAAAACCGTAGGAAATTTGTTTGGTGAGGGCAAAATGCAACTGCCGTTTGTTTTGGCTAGTGCTGAGAGTATGAAAAAATGCGTTGACTATCTCAACCAATTTATGGATAAAAAGAAAAAAGACAAACAGCTTACACTTGTTTTGGGGACAGTAAAAGGCGATGTGCACGATGTTGGCAAAAATTTGGTAGATATAATCTTAACAAACAATGGATACAAAGTAATTAATCTAGGAACAAGAGTAGAAGCACAAACGTTTATTAAAGCTGCAAAAGAACACAACGCAGATTGCATTGGAATGAGCGGCCTTCTGGTAAAATCTACCATAGAGATGAAAAATAACATAGAAGAATTTGAAAAAAACAATCTCAAAATACCTGTGTTGCTTGGAGGTGCTGCCCTAAATAGCAAATTTGTTGAGGATTATTGTAAACCAATTTACAGTGGCAGCGTATTTTATTGCAAAGACGCCTTCGACGGTTTAAAAGCTATGTCAATTGTAGAAAGTGAAAAAAATCTTAAAATAAACAAAAAAGTAAGAAATATACCGACTAAAGCAATAACAAAAGAAATCGACCCATACGATATTGTTTTACCTAAAGCTCAGAATGTGCCTAAAGCACCTTTTTTTGGCAGAAGAGTTTTTGTATCAAATAGTCTACCAAATTATAACTACATACAAAATCTTGCATTTAACTGGATAAACAAAACTGCTCTATTTGTGCGTGCGTGGGGCTATAAAAAGGCTAATCTAGCAAAAGAAGAATATGATAAACTGACAAAAGAAGAAATACTGCCAAATTTTGAGAACTTAAAGCAACATTTAATAGAGCAAAACATTTTTGAACCGCTTATCATATATGGATATTTTGCTTGCAGATCAGATTCTATCTCGAGGCTAAAAAATGGCGATACAAAAAAAGCTGCTTTGTATATTTTTGATGAATCTACAAATGAGCTAACTAAAAATTTAGAATTTGAACAAGTAAAAAATTCAGCAAAACTTGTGATGGATTTTGAAAGAGTAGGTCATAAACCATACCTATGTTTGGCCGATTATTTTAGAAATGATATAAATGATATTGTTGCTTTTAGTTTGGTGTCTGCTGGTAGTAAATTTTCTAAGTTTGAAAAAACCCTATTTAAAAACGGCGAGTACAAAAAATATCATTTAATTCATGGGCTTGGCATAGAATTAACCGAGAGCTTGGCAGAAATTATACATAAACACATAAGAATAGAGCTAGGCATTACAAACAACGAATCAAGGAGCTTAGAAGATGTAAATTTCTTAATGAAATCTTATCAAGGAGCTAGATATTCACCAGGTTATCCATCCTGTCCGGATTTAAGTTTAAACGATATAATATTTAGCTTGTTAAGAGCTTACGAATACGGTGTAAAACTAACAGAAAATCACCAAATTGTGCCCGAACAATCTACAGTTGCAATTATACTGCATCATAAAGAAGCAATTTATTTTTAAATAAGTGGAAAGACTAAGTATTTACTTGGTCTTTCCACTCTATAGATAAGGAGGGATAGACTATATCGAAAAATGGTACTTTTCTTTTAGTGTTTTGTAGATGGTCTCACCTACGTAGCCTGGGTTTTCAATAACATGAACGCCTGCTTCTTTTAGGGCTGCATATTTTGATTCAACAGTGCCTTTTTTACCCATTATGATTGCACCGGCATGACCCATTCTTTTGCCCTTTGGAGCACTTGCACCTGCAACAAATGCAAATACAGGCTTTGTAACATGGGCCTTTATGTATTCTGCAGCCTTTTCTTCTGCATCACCGCCGATTTCACCTACTATCATAACAGCTTCTGTTTCTGGGTCTTGCTCAAATTTTTCAAGCCAGAATATGTAGTCTGTACCTACTATGGGGTCTCCACCTATACCCAAGCAGGTAGATTGTCCAAGGCCTACCTTTGAGATTTGATCCGCTGTTTCATAAAGCAGTGTGCCACTTCTTGAGATTATGCCAATTGAGCCTCTCTTAAAGATATGGCCTGGCATTATGCCTATTTTGGAAGCCTCTGGGGTGATAATGCCCGGACAGTTTGGCCCAATAAGAATAATACCTTCTTTTTCAATTACCCTTTTGACCTTTACCATATCAAGCACAGGAATACCTTCTGTGATACATACAATTATCTTTATGCTGCTTCCTACTGCCTCTAGTATAGCATCTGCTGCAAATGGGGGTGGAACAAATATGAGGCTGACATTGGGGTTTGTTTTTTGAACAGCTTCTTCCACAGTATTAAATACGGGGATGCCTTCTATGTCCTGGCCGCCTTTGCCTGGTGTTACACCACCTACTACCTTTGTGCCATAATCTCTGCAAGCTAGGGCGTGGTATTTACCTTCCTTGCCAGTAATACCCTGAACTATTACTCTGCTTGTTTTATATACAGCTATAGCCATATTTATTTCTCCTTCTTATTGGTTTCTTTTGTTGTTTCTTTTTGCTGTTCCTGACTCTTTCCTTTTGTGATTTGCGTGATCATATGGGCTGCTTCTTTGATATCCTTAGCTACAGAGAATGCAAGACCGCTGTTTTTTAGCATCTCCATGCCCTCTTCTTTATTCATTCCGGTAAGTCTTACTACAATTGGCACCTTTACTTCTACAGTCTTTAGTGCCTGGAGTATGCCGTTTGCCACTTTGTCGCATCGTACAATGCCTCCAAAGATGTTTATAAATAAAGCTTTTACTTTGAGGTCTCTGGTTATAATTTCGAAGCCTTTTGCTATAGTATCTGGTGTAGCCTCCCCGCCTACATCAAGGAAATTAGCGGGGTTTCCGCCTGCAAACTTAATAACATCCATAGTAGCCATAGCAAGGCCTGCGCCATTTACCATACAGCCTATATCACCATCAAGTTTTATAAAATTTAAGCCTGCAAAACGAGCTTCAAGCTCATCTGGATCATACTCGGTTAAATCTCTCATTTTAGCTATTTCTTTTCTTCTGAATATCGCATTATCATCTATCTCTATTTTTGCATCAAGGGCTACTAGGTGATTTGTGTCTGTTACAACCAATGGGTTCATTTCTAAAAGGGAGCAGTCTTTGTCCATAAAAAGCTTGTATAGGTTGCTTACAATCTTTGATATTTCTTTTTCTTGCTCTACTAAATCAAGATCATACTTCAGTCTTCTTATCTGGTATGGCAAAAAGCCTACTGCTGGATCTATGGGTATCTTTATGATGTCTTCTGGGTAGAGTTCGCTTACCTCTTCTATGCTCATACCGCCTCTTTTTGAAGCGATAACCGCGGGCTTTCCTATTGTCCTATCTATAGTAATAGAAAAATAGAGTTCTCTTTTGATGCTTGATACTTTCTCAACAAGTAGTTTTCTTACTTTTGAACCCTGAGGACCGGTTTGGGCTGTAACAAGCGTTTTGCCAAATAGTTCTTGGGCAATGTCACGTGCCTCGTCTGCAGTTTTAGCTATCCTTACACCGCCTGCTTTGCCTCTGCCACCTGTTAAAACCTGTGCTTTTAGCACAACGGGAAAACCCAACTCCATTGCAACCATCCATGCATCATAGGGAAAGTATGCTACTCTGCCTTCTGGGACGGGCACTTCGTATAGGCTCATTAGCTCTTTTGCTTGGTACTCGTGAAGCTTCATTTAAACCTCCAAAAAAAGTTTCTAATAATTATATACATTACTTTATCGTAAATGTCAACTATATTTTGTAAATTTATTAAAAATAATCCACACATATCAAATATAACTTTATAAACTAAATTTTAAAAAAATCAAGTACGTTAATTAGTCTTTTTCGATGCAAGCATAAGCATTATGGTTGTGAATACTTTCTAAACTTTCAACTTCTACCTTATACCAGTAAATGCGCTTATCTGATTCTAGGGCTTTTACAACATTTCTTGCTATATCTTCTACGAACATGGGGTTATCGTAGGCTTTTTCTGTTACATATTTTTCGTCTGGACGTTTTAACAAACAGTATATGTCGCTACTTGAGTTTGCCTCTACAATACCAATAACATCTTCTATCCACACCATATCGCTAAACTTTACATAAACAGACACAAAAGCCCTTTGATTGTGTGCTCCATAATCGCTTATTTCTTTAGAACATGGGCAAAGTGATGTAACAGGCACTTTGACAAACAACGTCAATTCATCAACATCGCTGCTAAACGCATGCAAACCGCAAGAATAACTCATCAGCGATTTAATTTTTGAAACGGGAGCTTGTTTTTCTACAAAATAGTCAAAATTTATCTCTAAATATGCTTTTTTGGCATTTAATTTAGCCTTTGTTTGAGCTAAAATATGATGAATTTTTTTAATGTTGATTTCATTTTTATTTTCATTTATTATTTCTATAAATCGACTCATGTGTGTACCTTTAAATTTGCTAGGCAACAACACATACATATTTATATCTGCAATTGTGTGCTGCAATCCGTTTTTTTTATCAAGTAACGTAATAGGGTATTTAACGCCTTTCACACCTACTTTATTGATATTGATATTTCGAAAATCCTTTTGAGATTGAACATCCTTTAGACTCATAAATCAAATTATAATCATTACGAAAAATAAATCAAATTACTAAAAAACTTGCACAAAAATGTAAATTTTGATAAAAGTTAGTTATGGACGATAAAATTAGAGTTGAAACATCTAATATTAAAGACGAGCTAAATAGAATCACTGAAGATTCCTCAATAAATTCATCAAATATTGATTTTGAGATTGTTGATAAAAAATTAGAGCAAACGCAAGAGGGAATAAAACCACTCTATACTGTAGATTTCATACAAAGACAGCCAAATACCTTGTGTAAAATAATAGATATTGAAATAGATAATTCAATCCCGCAAAAAAACGCTTTTACTAAAGTTGACTGCACAAATTTAGATAAACCACTGGATGCTATCCTAGATGATATAATTCAAATTATAAATAAAAAATTAGCTTTTTGCTCAATAGTCTATGGTATTAAAGAAAACAATCTGCCATTAATTGCCAAAGAGATTCAAAAGCGCTTAAACCCAAACTTTACTAAATTTAAAGTATTGATTGCAAGCGGCACACCACCTATTGATGGTAAAAACTCTGAACTTAAAACTTTTTTTGAATTAAACACTATGGGGCAAATTGACGAAAAAGGCAACATCAATTTTAAAGAAAAAAGTTTTGCAATTGCAATAGATGCTGACACGCTTATCGCAGAATACATAAAGCCAACAAAAGGCATTGACGGGTACGATATATTTGGCAATATATTGAAAGCCCAAGATGGTAAAGAACTTCAAAAAATAACTGTTAGAATTGACACAGCAGATATAGATAGAGTTGAAGATGATATTAGCGTGAAATTTATTGCTAAAAAAAAGGGCTCTTTAATTCAAAAGAATGGTATATTTTATATAGAGGAAAATGTAAAAATTAATAAAGCTGATATAAAAACAGGCAACATTTACTTAAAAGATGCATCTGATGTAAATATTGGCGTAAGTAGTGACATCGAAGAAGATGCAGTAGGTGCGGGCATAAAAGTTACTGGCAAAAAGATTGTGATTAATGGTAATGTGGGGCCAAAAGCTTACGTGGAAGCAGAAATTGTGGATATTAAAGGAAGTGTTCATCAAGATGCCACAATAAAAGCCAAAACTGCCCACATAAAAAATCTAAATGGCACATTAATAACGCAAGAGGCTTTTATAGAAAATGCAAATTATGCTAATATAGAAGCCGACGATAAAGCAATAATAGATAATTGCCTTGCATGCAACATATTATCTCCATCAGTTGAAATTAAAAAAGAAATGCTCAGCTCAAATATCGTAACCTCATCAAAAGAAGTGATTCTAAACAATGTAGTAGGCAATAACAATAAAATCTCCATAAAACCATTAGAAATCAAACAAATTTCAGCACAGTATAAAGAACTACTCGTGAAAGAAAAAATGCTTTCAAATGAGCTCAAAATGTCAAAGAGTACGCTTGAAATGCTAAAACAAAAACTTGATTCAAACTTAAAAAACTTTAGTGAATCAATAAAACTAATAAGACAGTTGCAGTCAAAAGGTGCAAAAATACCTTCTGCTTTATTAAATTCGGTAAAAAATTTTCAAGAAATAGAAAATAGCTATAAAGAACAAAAAAACAAGATAATTGCTCTTGAAGAACAATACAAAGAAACAGCGCACAAAATTAAAGAGTTGCAAGGTAGCTACAAATTTGCCCACATCATTATAAAAGGGGAGATTGAGGCAGAAAACCTTATAGAATTCGACGATACGCTATCTAGACGTTTAATAAATAAGCAAAAAGCAATTAAAATTTATGTGCGTGAGATTGACGGCAAAGAAGAAATTGTCATCGAGCCGTTATCTTAAAAGATTCTATTGCTTTTGCTAAATAATTAATAACATCAGATGCCAAAAGTGCATTTTCGCCAAATTCTTTTACTGCTAAATCTGCGCTAAATCCATGCAAGAAAACACCAAATGTTGCAGCTTCTAACGCCTCTTTGCCTTGCGCTAAAAAGCTCGCAATGATACCGGACAATACATCACCGCTACCACCTGTAGATAGGCCAGGATTGCCGCTTGTGTTAATAAAAATACTTTCGCCGTCGCTTATTAGCGTATCAGCCATTTTTAAAACCAATATCACATTATAGTTTTTTGCAAATTCTTTAATCAAATTAAGTCTGTTTTTTATAACATACTGTGTTGGCTGACCAATAAGCCTGGAAAATTCCTTTGGGTGAGGTGTTAAAATTATTGGTGCACTAGCTGTTTTTAATATATCGGGTTTTTTTGACAACACGTTTAACCCATCCGCATCAATAACCATTGGCTTTTTAAGATCAATTAAGCCTTTAAGTAAGTCTAGTCCTTCGTCAAACACGCCAAGTCCCATGCCAAAGCAAATTACATCTTTGTCTTTTACAAACTCCAGCATATCGCCAAACGAATCTTTTGAAAAAAAACCGTCTTTACTATTAACGGGGTAACTCATAGCTTCAATACATAAAGACTCAAATGCAGTATTTATGCAATCTGGAATAACAGCGCTGGAAAGTCCAACACCACTTTTTATGCTAGCACAAGATGACAAAACAACAGCACCAGATTTACCTATACTGCCTCCAACTATAGCCACATGGCCAAAATTGCCTTTGTGGGAGTTTTTTGGTCGATCTTCGAGCGAAAAATCATTCTTAACTAAAGCGCTAAATGTAGGTTTAAATTCATAAATTAAGTTTTTTGGTGTAGAGATATCTACAATCTCCAATCTGCCACAGTAATCTCTGCCAGGATACAAAAAATGACCTGGTTTTGCCAAAGCAAACGTTACAGTTAAATCAGCTTTCACAGCTATACCCAAACATTCAGCAGTATCAGCATTAATACCAGATGGTATGTCAAGTGATACTTTATACGCGTTAGAATTATTTATCTTTGCTACAATGTCGTAAAATAAACCTTCAATATTGCGCGATAGTCCAATACCAAACAAACCATCTATAATAATTAAAGAGTGTGCCAAAAAAACGTCGTTAATATCATCGACATTATTAATTATGGCAATTTCTACATTCATTGAGCGCAAAATTTCATAGTTTATTTTTGGGCTAGGGTTAAGTTTTTGTGGGTTTGCAGCCAAATTAACCAAAACATTTGCACCTGCATTGTACAAGTGCTTTGCAAGTGCCATTGCATCTCCGCCATTATTTCCAAGGCCTGCAAACACAGACACTTTAATGCCTTCAAGTTTACCAAAGTGTTTTTTTATGAGCTCAAAAGCACCTCTTGAAGCATTTTCCATCAATACAATATCTGGTATATTAAACTCTTTAATAGATTTTGCGTCTAATTCTTTCATTTGGCTAGATGTGCTTAACTTCATAAATCACTCCTTCTTGGAACAAATTTTGCTATAGAAATTAATGACATTGTTTGTTGCGAGGTATGTTTAATGCAAAAAGCACTGCTCAGTGTAAACGATAGCAATCTCATATCACAAATTATAGACAAATTGTTTGCAAAATCAACATCGAAAAATCCAAAAGCCGATTTCGGTTCAATTTTAGAACAATTATTAAAAAGTAACCCTCAAAGTCAAAGCAAAACTAACATAAACTCAAAAGATCTCCTAAGCACACTTGAGAAAATTATTAACAAGCAAAAAGACATCCAAAAAAACGACTCAAGTAAAAACACCGATCCCACAAATAATGATCTAATAAACTTGCTTTCTTTAATCCAAAATAATGCAGTTAGTAGCTTCCAAAACGAAAAAAACACAAATAGACTTGAAAAAAAATATAATCAAACTTTAAATAATATTGATATTAAAGAACTTGCAAATGCAATTAAAACTCAAGCATCGAGTCAAACCCGACAAGATAGCTCAGATCCAAAAAATACCAAAATAACAAAAAGCAATCAAAAGCCAAATTTAGAGGCAATTATACAAAATTCGCAATTAACTATTACAAATGAAGAAAAATTAACTCAAATAACAAAAACATCAAATAAAACGATTTTAGACACAGGTTTGCAAAAAACAGACTCGCAAAACAACAAACAGCCAAACACACAATTAATTGAACGCGCTCAAGACACTCAAAAGCTCAATCAACAAGAAAATCTATCAAACAAACAAACTTCAGTTATCCAAATAACAGAAAAATCTCCTACAAACGATACCAAAGCGTCATCTATAGATGCTTCTTCTTTTAATACTAAAGCAAAAGTGGATGAACAAACTCTTAATCAATATTCGTTGGATCAAAAACAACAGATTTTGCAAAAAACTACTATACTAACTGAAAAGCAAAGCCAGCAAAATTCACCTTTGCAACCAAAACAATCAAATGTAACAGAAACTTTTGCACAATCAAATCCCCAAACACAATCAAGCAAAACCTCAACGCAAGGAAATGCTAACGCCAGTATAGACTTGTCAAACACAAAAGAGTCAAAAGCCGTATCGCCAAATGCCACTAATTATAATTCTCAAAGTAAAAGCTACAACAACTCCACTAATACGCAAGAAAATAAATCTCAAAACCAAGATTTGCAAAACCAAAATACAAACCAGCCGCAGCAAAAATTTGCAATAGATAATCAAACGCCAAAAACTCTTTTTGCACAACAAACTCAATCAAAACCACTTCAAAGTGAAGAAGCTTTGCAAAACGCACAAAATCTAGAAAAAGCTCAAAAACAATTATCACAAAACACAAACAATAATCAAACTCAAAATACAATCGCCTTAGCTGATAATGCAGGCTTGCAAAAAATGCAAGATACCCAAAACACAAATGCTCCAAAACAGCCTTATCCGATTAATCATATTATTGAAAAAATCATTGAGTTGCAAAACTTAAAACCGCCCGTTGTAAAAAGCATAACAATTCAGATAAACCCACCATCCCTTGGCCAGATTGATGTAAAAGTTTCAATTGATTCAGCTAAATCACTCAGTGCAACCATCCATGTAGAAAACCAAGAAATTTTGAATCTTGTAAATAATAATTTAGATTCGCTAAAAGCCAATATTTCACAGCAGGGAATAAATGTTTCTCAAATAAGCGTAGTTTCGTCAAGCAATTTGGGTCAACAAAATTTTACTCAAAATCAAAATCAGCAAAATCAAAATCAGTCGTTATTCCAATTTAATCAAAATTTTAACCAGTCAAACAATGGCCAAAATTCATTTAATCAAGCTTTTAACCAGCAAAAACAGCAAAATTATGTTTTTGAAAGCACCACAAAACAGATAAAGCGCATATTTAAGCGCTCAAGTGCGCTTTTAGATATTAGCATTTAAAGGAGGTAAATATGAGTATTGTAGCATCGCCAACGACACTTACACCAGCATCAAGTGCATCACAAATAAGTAACCCAAACAACACTATATCTCAAGACGGTTTTTTGAAGATTTTGATTGCGCAGCTTCAAAATCAAGATCCAAGCAATCCATTATCATCAGACAAGTTTATAACGGAAAATACGCAGTTTGCACAGCTTCAACAATTGACGAATATGAATACAGCGCTTAAAAACCTACAAAATCAAAATCAAAGCAATTCTTATGCGGCGAGTTTGTTGGGGAAAAATATAATGACCAATTCTGCTGCAGTTACGGTTAACGGGGCTTCAGTAAGCCCAGTCGGTTATTCTTTAGCTCAAAATGCCGCTGATGTGCAAGCCACGATTGTGGATTCCAATGGAAACACTATTGTAACACAGGATTTAGGTCCTCAAAATGCAGGCACGAATGCATTTCAATGGAATGGACGCGGGGTCAATGGCAACTATATTTCAAATGGAACATATACAGTTGAGTTCAGCGCAACCGATTCAAATGGCAAACCAATACCAATAAGCCAAAGCGCGGGTACCGTAACTGGCGTTCAGTTTACATCAAATGGAGCGGTTTTAACAACTAATTTAGGTGAAACCGTGAATTTGAGCAATGTAGTCGGTGTTTCATCATAATAGGGGTTTAATATGGACAGTGGTTTTTGGATAGCCCAAGGTGCACTGCTTGGAAATCAATTTGCTATAGATACGGTGTCAAACAATGTAGCAAATGTAAATACCGTAGGCTTTAAGTCAAGTAGCACAAATTTTGCTGACTTACTGTATCAAACAACAAGTGAAGGAACAGCAAGCACAAATCCATTACAAGTGGGTTTGGGCTCTCAAGTTGCAGCAAATAGCCTTAATTTATCTCAAGGCTCCATTCAACCTACAAGCACTGCAACAAACATAGCATTAAACGGCAACGGTTTTTTTATGGTACAAAACGGGCCGTCTTCTAATCCAAATTATTACTTCACAAGGGCAGGCGACTTTAGCTTTGACGCAAATAATAATCTTGTAGATCCAAGCGGCAATTTTGTAGTGGGGTGGATGGCAAGCCCTAGCTCAAGTGGCACAGGTTTTACACTATCTGAAAATCCTACAACCGGTATCCCAACTACCTCAGCTGGCGTAATGAACATTTCAAATTATCAGAAAGTTCCAGCTGCTGCTTCAACATACGTTAAAATGCAAGGCAATCTTGATCCTGCAAGTTCTGTTACGCAGTACGCCCAAGCTTTACCAACTTCTGACTTTAGTATGCTTTACGATTCTAATGGGAATTCGCTAAATGTACAGCCTGGAAACAACTTTGCAGTTAGCTATAACGGCGGCACCACTTACCATATATACGAATATCAGCCCTCAGGCACTGCAGCTACACCTGGCACAGAAGGCTTTTCCACAATTAATGACTTAATTACAAAAATGAACCAAGATATCCAAAGCGACACAGGTATGACCAATTCGGTGGGCTTTAACAACGGTCAAATTACAATAGCAAATAGCGGCTCATCTAATATATCGGTTAAAGTGCTACCCACCAGTCAAGTTCCATCTTTGCCAACAAGCGTTACTCCCTCAGATAATGCAAGTTTAGATCAGTTAGTGGAACCACTGAGCCAACCAATTGCTCCAGGCCAAAGTATAAGCTCTTCAACCATAAATGCTGATTCCTACACGATGCAAGCGACATTCTACGATTCTACAGGTACAAAGCATAATTTAAACATAACTTTTACAAAGTCTGCTTATAACAAAACAAACAGCACCACAACTTGGGACTGGCAGGCAAATTTGCCAAATAACGACGCTACGCTTTCAAATAACACAGGCCAAATAGTATTTGACAGCAACGGCGGCTTGGATCCAAGCATCACTTCGCCTACGATCAACATCTCATCATTCAATAGTGGTGCTTCCAATATGAGCCTGCAGTTGAATTTTTGGAATACTTCAAACGCCAATTACTCTGGCAACCAGTTTACAGGATTAACACAATTTGGAATGAATTCAAACACATCAAGCATATCATCTGACGGTTCTGCATCTGGTATGCTGCAGAGTGTTAACTTCAATGCAAGTGGAGATTTAGTGGGAATATACTCAAACGGCAATTCTTACACAATAGGTAAAGTAGCTGTAGCTAATTTCACAAACCCTCAAGGTCTTGCACAAGTTGGCTCAAATTTATTTCAAATAACAGCCAATACAGACAGCCCCCAAACAATTGCTTCAAAATCCTATATCGGTGTTGCAGGAGAGGGCACAAGAGGAACAATATCGCCATCAAGCCTAGAGCAAAGCAATGTTGATTTAAACACCCAGTTAACAAATATGATCTTGTATGAAAGAGCTTATCAGGCAAATACAAAAAGTTTGCAAACGATGGACCAGGTAATACAAACGGCTATTCAATTAAAACAATAAGGAGGTAAACGCATATGATGCGATCACTTTGGAGCGGCGTTTCTGGGCTTCAGACTAGTCAAGATTTCATGGATGTTGTGGGAAATAACGTAGCAAATGTAAATACAGTAGGCTATAAGGCAAGCCAGATTAATTTTAGCGACGTTTTGGCACAAACTTTAAGCGGGGCAACTGGTCCTCAAGGTGCTTTAGGCGGTATGAACCCAATGCAAATAGGTCTTGGCACACAGGTGGCAAGTACAAGTAAAAACTTTTCTCAAGGCAGTTTGCAAACTACAAATGTTACCACTAATTTAGCTATTCAGGGCAACGGCTTTTTTATTGTGAGTCCAGACAATGGAAATACTTATAGTTACACACGAGCGGGTGACTTTACATTTGATGCAAAAGGCAACCTTGTAACACCTACAGGTGATGTTGTTCAAGGATGGCTAGCCAACAATACCACTCACTTAATAAACACTGCCTCTACAATTCAAGGAATAAATATACCCCAAAATATGACGGTACCAGCAGGCGTTACTAAGAATGTATCAATGAGCGGGAACTTAGATGGAGGCCAAACCGTTCAAACTTCTGAACTAACAGCAATAACACCAAGTCTTGAAAATTCTACAGGCGCAATAAACATGAATTCGATATATAATTCGAATGGCAATCTTATAGGTGTAGGTCAAACAACAGCAACGGCTGCGGTGGGAGCGGGTAGTGATACTGTAAGTGGTCTTTATGATATCAACGGCAACCAGATAGGAAGTAATTGGACGGTCACTGTAGGTGGTACAACCTTAACTCCCACCCCTGCCACCTTATCGGATTTGGCTAATGCCTTGGCTCCTAGTGGTACCACAGCTACAATTACACCAGGCGGCGAGATACAGATAAGTAGTACTGGTGGAACAACCTTGCCCACAATTACAAGTTCTAACCCTGTCTTAAACGGCATTTTATCTAATTTGTCTGGAAAGACGATTCCTGCTGGTGGCACCATAACAAGCCTGCCTTTTTTTTCAACACCTGGTGATACTGTAGCTATGAGCTTTGATGGAGGAGCCAATTACAATACTTACATATACGGTAGCGGTACAGGTGGTGGTGGTACTAGAAATTCTACTACAGGAATTATGTCTGGTAATGTGCAATATTTTACAACACTCGATGACTTAAAAAGTGATATTAATACTGACATTAATGATAATTCTGCTACTCCGCCAATTAATAATGCCACCGTAACACTCAACTCAAGCGGCGAAATGCAGATTGTGCCGACCACCGGATCTAATTTATCTTCCATAGGTCCTGTTTACTCAAATAATTCAAACCTTGCAACAATTTTGGGTACTTTATCTGGACAAGTTCAGCAAACAGGTTCCACAAGCCAGCCGTTTATGGCAGACACATACTCCACATCTGTAGCTGTATACGACTCATTAGGCAATAAGCACGATGTTACCTTTAACTTTGCAAAAACAAACTATAATCCTTCAACTAATCATACTCAGTGGGAATGGTACGCTACAGCGCCAAGTTCAGGCTCCTCAACGCCTACATTAACAAATGCAAGCGGACAAATTACCTTCGACTCAACAGGAAAACTAGTTGGACTTACACCTCCGCTCGCAATAACGGCAAACTGGAACAACGGCACATCGCAGCAAGTGGTCAATTTGCATTTTGGAGATTTAAATACTTTCGACGGTCTTACACAATTTTCACTGCCGTCTCAAACTTCAAGCCTTACGCAAGATGGATACGCTGGCGGCAGTTTACAAAATATTATTGTCAACCAAAACGGTGTAATTAGCGGTATGTTCTCAAACGGTAAAAGTTATGCTTTAGGTCAAGTTTCACTTGCGACATTTAATAACAACGACGGCTTGTTGTCTGAAGGGAATTCTTTGTTTGAGGCAACGGCAAACTCTGGCACACCAATAGTTACTACAGCAGGCACAGGTACTGCCGGTACGGTAATACCAAGCGAGTTGGAAGAAAGCAATGTAGACTTAGGCACAGAGTTTACAAATATGATTATAGCAGAGCGCGCCTACCAGGCAAACGCAAGGACACTCAGCACATCAGACACAATGCTGCAGTCTTTGCTTAATATTCAGTAATCTAAAGTAAACTTGAGATGTTTTACACAATGTAACTTAATTTTTGTGTAAAACATCCGATTTACTTTTATGGAGGCTGTAAAAATGCAAGAACAATTAGAACCTATTTTTCAAAACATAATAGCTTTTTATGATGAATTGATAGAGATTACCAAAAAAGAAACGGTCTGTTTGACATATATAGAAATAGACGGTTTAGAAACACTTATTAAAGATAAAAAAATTATATCGCAAAAAATAACTACAAGCATAAGGTGCCTTGGCGAATTATTGAAACAAGAGGATAAAGAAAAATTTTCTAATTACATTTATACAATCAAAGAGTTAAGCGATAAGCTTAATTATCAAAACAAAATAAACGCGCAAATAGCACAGCAGCACATCGCTTTTTCGCAGTCTATGATAAATCTTTACTTGGGCTTTAAAAAAGTCAGTCAAACTTATGATAAAAAAAGCTTTATGTTGTATAAAAGCGAAAACAATATAAGAGGTTAGCATGCCTTCGATTTTTGATGCACTAAATATCGGCACAAGCGGACTTAATGTTGCCCAAAATGCCATAAATATTACAGGAAACAATGTGGCAAACGCAAACACGCCCGGCTATACAGATGAGTCTCCAACAATTACTGAAAGTTATCCTACAAATACGCCAACAGGCCAGTATGGTTTAGGCGCAACTATTCAAACAATAACTTCGTCTCGCAACCAGCTGCTTGATAGTACGCTAAACCAGCAGCTAAATTCGCAGGCTTATTATCAAACCTTAAACGACAATTTATCTCAAATACAAAACATATTTAACGAAACAAAGGGGACTGGTTTAGCTACTGCTTTAAACAATTTTTTCAGCTCATGGCAAACACTATCTTCTAGCCCTGACCTTGCTACCGCAAGAGGGCAGGTAATACAAAGCGGTCAAACACTTGTGCAAGCTATCCAGTCAAGCTATAGCTCGCTTCAACAGCTAAACAGCAATCTAAATTCTCAGGTGGTTTCGAATATAAATCAGATTAATACGCTCACAAAAAACATAGCCAATATTAACGACGAGATAAAGTTAGCCTCTCTATCGCCAAGTCAATCGGCTAATACATTGATTGATCAAAGAAATCAGCTTGTTCAGCAATTGCAAAAAATAGCTAATGTTACAGTTTTAAGCAATACTTACTCATCTGGTAGTCAAGGTCAGTCAATAGGCGCCAATCAAAATGAGATGACTATACTTTTAGGTGGGATGCCTATTGTCTCTGGAATAAATTCTACCAATCTTACTACACAAGCCTCAAGCAGTGGTAAAAATGTAGACGTTGTTTTTAATGGACAGGCAATAACAAATAAAATTACAGGTGGAAGTTTAGGGGCAGTAATACAGCTTGCTAATCAAACTAGTCCTTCTAATTCTAGCAATCCTAGTGCCCCAAATACAATTAACTATATGGATACTCTAAATACGCTTGCAAACTCAATCATAAACCAAGTAAACATTTTGCACTCAGGTGGCAGCGGCCTTAGTGCATATACGCAAACTCAAGGCACATATGCACTAACAAGCGCATCAAATCCAGTTTCTCAATCAGAACAAGCGGGTGTAAATTTACCCATAAAGGATGGCACATTAAGCGTAAATGTCTACGATTCAAATAATAATCTGGTAAATACCGTTTCTATAGCTATCGGCAGCAATGATTCATTTAGCACAATTTCACAGAAGTTTAACAACGCTTTAGGCCAATACGGTATTTCAATGAGTTTATCGGGAATTTCTCAAGGCAACGTCCAAATCACATCCAATAACGGCAATCAATTCTCTTTTGCAGGTGATACTTCAAACTTTTTAGCATCAGTTGGTATCAATACCTTCTTTAGAGGTACTAATGCTTCAAATATTGGCGTTAACTCAGTAGTAGCAAACGACCAAAGCAAAATTGCAGCAGGAGAGTCCCTATCCCCTGGCGATAATTCCAATGCTTTAGCTATTGCAAACCTTCAAACACAAAATGTCATGGACTCAAATACGCAAACAATTAATCAGTATTATGAGTCTTTCGTAGGTCAAATTGGTTCACTTGCTCAATCTAACCAGAATATACTAAATTCTCAAAACTCTATGGTGAGTCAGACGCAAAGTTTGGTACAATCTCAAGAGGGTGTATCATTAGATCAAGAAGCGGCAAATCTTATAAAATACCAAATGGCATATCAGGCATCGGCTCAGTTTATATCAATTGTTAATCAGATGACGCAATCATTAATAAATATGGTGCAATAGGAGTTATTATTATGAGAATAACTAATTCTATGCTTTTTAATAACTTTCTAGCAAATTTGGATAATATCAATACTCAGCTTTACAATACACAAACTCAAATGGCAACAGGCAAAAGTATCAACAATCTATCAGATAACCCAACAGCACTATCACAAGTAATGTCAATACAAAATATACAAGATCGTTTTACCCAATACACATCAAATATTAATTATGCAAATTCTACTCTCTCAGCTCAAGATACGGCAACGAAAGATATCAGCAGCGTATTGCAAAATGCTGGCTCTTTGGTGGTGCAGGCAGCAAACGCTACAAACGATACGGCAAGCAACACTGCTATTGCACAGCAGCTTGCAGCCGTAGAATCAGAAATAAAAAATGGCGCAAACACCATGTTTGGCGGTAATTACCTATTTAGCGGTTTTTTAACAAATACAGCACCTGTGCAAAACATCACGCAGCAGGCGGTTATCACATCATCAAATAATAATTTCCAAATAACCACATCAAAAAGTTTTAGCGACCTGAATCAACTGAAAAGCGGGGCATATTCAATTAGTATTGATAACAGTGGAAATCTTACAATCAAGCAAAATGGGAATCCAGTTCCTATAAGCTCAGACGGCGTTGATAGAAGTTTTGCTGGCGGCAATACACTATCCACATCTGTAAATGTCGCAAATATTATAAATAATGGCGGCGGTTGGTTTGATACAGGAAGAGGTGTTAAGATTTACATACCTGCAAATGGTAGTAGTGCAACATTTAATTACACGCAGGGTGGCAATAATGTATATGCTGGCGATAGCAACAACCTTTCTATTGCCTACTCAGATGGTCTAACTACGCCCATTACGATAAACGCTCAAGATATGCTCTACCAGCAACACAAAATACTGCAGTCAAACAACCAGCTTTTAAATTCTTCCAATAACCCAGCAACAGCTCAAACATTACTAACAGACCTGCATCTATCTAATGCTTTGGGTAATGTATCCTTGCAAACAGGCCAAACTATTTCGATTACAGGCACAGACCATGATGGCAATGTAGTATCTGGCAGCGGTTTTACTGTATCAGCTAACGCAACAGTTTCTCAATTATTAAATTACATAACAAATCTTAAAACAAAAGAAGTTTTGCAAAACAATAAGGTTTTAACACTCCAAGACGGCTTGCTCGCAACAAGCGCAACAACACTCAATAGTATTGTTGGGGTAAATAGCTCTATTACTATTTCTTTAGCAAATACAAACTCGAATATAAGCACAACGTTTAGTGCTGGCTCTACTATCGCAAATGTTTTGTCGTTTTTTAAAAATCAAGGCTACAGCGCGACTATTTCACATGGTTTAATCCAAATCCAAGATAACTCAACAGGTTCAAATAATCTTAATGTATCAATAAAAACACAAGCAAATGGTATTCCAGTTTTTGGCCTTTTTACACCTATAAGCGATGGTGCAGGCGAGGGGTTTAACAGTTCTGTAGTATCTGCAACTATGGATAATGGCCATATCGTTATACAAGACTTGCGCGGCGGTGCGAGCAAGCTAAATTTATCTATCAATGTTTTAGATAGCAACAATAAAAATAGTAATAACATCTTTGGCGTTTTCAACACAATTGCGCAAGGAGGCGGCATTAATATTTTTGACTCATTCGATAATGCCCAGGCAGCTGTATTAGGTCAAAGTGTCAATCAAATTTCAAAAGCCACGGGTTTTAGCGGCGGCTCTACGCTAACACCAACAGTTTCTGGCTACTATACGGGAAATAATTCCGATCAATGGACATTTACAGTAACAAGTACTGCTTCAGGCGGATCTACATCAAGTATCGCAAATCTAAGTTCTGTTGGTAATTCAGCTGCAATAACAATCACAAACTCTAGTGGCGTTAGTCTTGGAACAATAGATATTTCCGTAAACAGTCATGGTCGATTTAACATATCTGTGCTTGACTCAAGCGGAAACATTACTTCAACAATACTTTCAGCTGCTAATTTAAGCAATATTAAATTACCAGATGGATTAACGCTTAACCTTTCAAAAGCAGGTGTAACTCCAATATTAAAAGACGGTGATTCGTTTTCTGTTACACTTACCAATATGCTTCAGCAGTCTATTACAAATATACAAAATTCTCTGTCTCAAGTGGATGCAAACCGTTCTGTAATCGGTGCATATGAGCAGCGCATGCAACTTGCCCAAACGCGCATAAACAATACGTCGCTATCAAACTCACAAACACTTTCAAATCTTCAAGATGCAAACTACGCTCAAGTAATTAGCAATTACGAACAAGAGATCACAATTATGCAGGCTTTAATGCAGAGCTTTGCAAAAGTAAATCAATTAAGTTTGTTTAATTATATATAAAAACCTCTAACGCGACATAATTAATCAGCTATAGCAAGATTTGTTTTCAAGATTGTTGTTTTTGAAGGTTGGTGCGCCTGTAGGGATTCGAACCCCCAACCGACGGATCCATACTTCTTTGAACCATACTTATCACTTCATGAACTATACTACAAAGTGAAATGCGCAAAAAAAGCCACAGAAATTCTAGACTACGGCTACCAAAAAGCTATCGAATACCTAAAAGACAGTGAAGGCAACCAGCCAAAAAAGGCTAAGGTGGGGCTTTAGGGAAAATAGACATATAATTACCTAACTTTCCCCATCTTTTTATGCACCACATAAAAAATTCTTTATTATAAGCATTTTTTACTTGATATTTTACCTTTGTAGTGTATATAGCATACACTAGTCTTTTGTAAGAAAAATAAAAAAGAAAGATGCGGTTTATCTTGCCGAAGTTGAAAATTACCGCGAAGGCAAAAAAGTAAAACAGAAGGTAATAAGATATATAGGCAAAGAGGTAGAAGGAGAAGTTGTAAGAAGGGTGGATTCAAAATCAATAGAGATAGAATCCGTAAAACAATATCTGGATTACAAAATACTTCATTTGATATCCAATGAGATGGGATTAACGGAAGTTTTGGGAAAATATGCGAAATATATCCTACTTTTAGTTTATACGCAGATTATTTCCCGCAAATCTATTTACAGGCTCCCTGAATATATTGAGCAAACAACTTTAAAAGAACTGTTGGGCCTCGTGCAACTCAAAAATACAAAGGTATATGCAACTGATTTTGATTTTATGGAAGGTAAACTAATTGCAGTTTATAATCCAGAGATAGAACTTATCAAAAGAAACCACGCTATAGAATCCGGCAGATTCGATTCCGATAAAGCAAGGTATATGGGTTACTCCAAAAGAAGGCTTTAGTTGGTCTAAAATCGTTACGTTTACTAAAGAACAGCAGGTAATTTTAAAACATTTAGGTTGTAGTGTATAAAAAAAGGGTGGAAGTTAGGTAATATATACAATAGAACTTCTTTAAATTTTTCCAAATTTCTTTGAGGAACATTTATTCTCATGTCTATTTCTTCTCTAAAATTTTTTCTAAAACCATAACGCAACTTCTTTACTATATAAAACAAAGCTTAAATATAATTTACAAATCTAAAATTGTTATAATACTTTTTGGCAATAAGTCAATTAATCATAAGTGAAAAAAAGTGTCAATTTTTTTGGGGGGCAAAAATAGTATAAAAACAATATTTTTTAAGGTATTCATAAATTAAGTTTTTAAGTGTTGGTTTTTAATAGCGACTACGCAAAAAAATTTTTCTACAATAAAGAAAAATATTCTTCCAGCTTTAGATATTTTCGTTTCTCGAAGTTCAATATTCTCAGGTTAAGCTGTCCTCTTTTGTCAACTCAAAAATTTCTAATTTTTTATTCCTGATTTACGCTGCTTCCTCTATACCAGTCTTATAAACACTCATAGCTGTTTTATAGCATAGGATTGCATGAGGTCTTTTGTAATTGTAAAAGCTAACATATTCTTCTATACCATCTCTAACCTCCTTAATCAATATTTTTGTGTATTTAGCTGTTTTTGCAATTATCTAATTGCGTTAATGTTCTATTAATGTAGCGTGAGTATAGTCCTCTTTAAGATTTAAAAATGGAGGTGTGTTATGAAAAACACAAAAAAACTAACGGCTTTAGGAGGACTTTTACTTACGACTTCGGCAGCAGGCATTGCAACGGCAAGCAATCAACTAAACGGCTCTATCAAAATCATGCATGATAACGAGGCAAACTATGCTGACCTTGCAAGTCTCACAATTGATCAGGCAGTGGCAAGCGCACTGAAGGCTCAGCCCGGAGTATTAAAATGAAAATTCTTCATTTAGACACACAAAAAGGTTTTCGCGGTGGCGAGCAGCAGTTAATATACCTCGCACTTGGCTTAAGGGAACTTGGTGTAGACTCTATAATAGCCTGCTGTGATGAGCTATCCAAAAAAGCGCGCACACTGGGCTTTGAGACCATAGATTCAAAAAACTTCTACAAACTCCTAAATGCAGCAAGAAAATGCGATATTTTACATGCTCATGCCTCAAATGCCCACACTTTGGGTGTTGTCTTAAAATTACTCACAAAAAAGCCGCTTGTTTATACAAGAAGGGTAGATTACAAGCAAAAAAAGACTTCAAAAATAAAGTACATGCTAACAGATAAAGCTGTGAGTGTTTCTAATGCTGTTAAACAGGTTCTGTATATAAATTATCGCACCTTCACTGAAGTTATCTATGACGTTGTAGACTTTAGTCTGCTTAATCAAGTTGACCCTCAAAAAGTAGAAGCTATTAAAAAAAAGTATAAATACCCAATAATTGGCAATATAGGGGCGCTTACTGAACAAAAAGACCACAAAACCTTAATTGATGCAGCAAGTCTGCTTGATAAAACATACACCTTTTTAATATTGGGCAAAGGGGAACTCAAAGAAGAACTAGAAAATTACGCAAAACAAAAAGGTGTTGATAATGTAGTATTTTTAGGCTTTAGGCAAGACATACAAAACTACTTGGCTGCATTTGACTTGTTTGTAATTTCATCGCAGAATGAAGGTTTATGCTCAAGTATACTGCAGGCTTTTTTATTTAAAATACCAACTGTTGCTACAGATGCAGGCGGTATTATTGAGCTTATTGGCAACAACCAAAGAGGCTTAATTGTGCCGATAAAAGACGCTAAAGGGCTTGCTCTTGCAATAGATAAACTAATTTCAAATACTGAGCTTTCAAAAAAACTAGTAAATGAGGCCTATGAGTTTGCAAAAGACTTTAACTACAAAATAATGTCTCAAAAATATTTAGATATATACAAAAAACATGCATTCATGAGAGTATAATATTCTTTGTGTAAACCTGTTTTCAGCTGCTCCCCTTTATCAAGTTAAAAATTGGGTTTGTCAAGTTTTTTGTGTAAACCTGCTTTTTACCTTCGTTTCCTTATTTTTTTTATATGGGGCCTTCGAAACACGATCAGAACCATCTGATCTATGGTCTGCAAAAACTGTAGTACCTTTATTATCTGTATAAATCTCTGTATTTTTGCCTTTGTATGAACTTCCACCTTTCTTAGTGTCAACAATGGTTGAGTCTTTTTAACTCTTTTGTGTTTTCTTAGATAGCAGTTTAGCTAACTTAGCTAACATTGATTCTTGCATAGTGTAAACCTACATAAAAAAAGTGTTTTTTGTTTACTCTCACTTTTTCTTGCTTGTTTTGTCAAGTGCAATATTGAAATGCACCAAAATGCAATCTAAAAATGCGCCACTAATGGCATTTTACGAAAGATTGCGCTGTAAACTAAAAAAATATATATTAAAAATCCTATCAGATAAGAATTTGTTAGATGCTTAGTTATTGACATGTTATTTTATAAGCCATTAAAAGCGATGTTTATGGTTGTCAATGTTGATTAAATTTGTATAGTATTATACTGTAAACACCTATGAGTGTTTATAAGACTGGTATAGAGGAAGCAGCGTAAACGGGGAACAAGAAATTAGAAATTTTTGAGTTGGTAAAAAAGGGACAGCTTAGTCTAATAGCTTTTTAGCCTAATATTTACTGTCTTACGCTTAAAAACTCAATTACCTGAAATCCTTCTAAAGGCTAGCTATGAATCTACTGGCTAGGTATTGCTACGCAAGTATCCACGCCTTATATAGTTAGAACAATTTCTTAAGTCACACAACACAAAAAATTGACAATTGACTTTTATTAAAATATAGTCATTTTTTGTGAGAAGAATACATGGAGGAGGTTTTATGTTTAATTGGTACTTTAGGGCTAATTTGCCACTAAGGGTGCTTATTGGTTTGGTGCTTGGGGTATTTGCAGGTCTTATATTGAAAGACAAAGTAATTTATTTAAAACCGTTTGGTGAGTTATTTGTAAGGCTTTTAAAGATGATTATTGTGCCTGTGATTATATTAACACTTATTTCTGGTGCGTCAAACATTGAGCCTTCAAGATTGGGGAAAATCGGCATTAAGGTTTTTATTTATTATTTCATTGCTCTAGCTTTTGCAACAACTATAGGTTTACTCGCTGGAAATATTTTCGCTCCTGGTGCTGGTTTAAATCTTCAAGGGACTCACCCTATAACATTAAAGCATCTTCAAGCACCATCGATTATTGATGTCTTGCTTAACATTGTGCCCACAAATTTTATTGAAGCTATGGCTAAAGGTGATATATTGCCAATAGTATTCTTTAGTTTATTGTTTGGTATCGCCTTGGCTTTTATTAGGGATAGTAAGAATGAAAAGCTTAAAGCATCAGCAGAAGTTTTGTTTCAAATACTCCATAGTTCCACAGAAGTAATTTTTAAAATGATAAGGTGGATATTAGAATATGCACCAATAGGTGTTTTTGCATTAATGGCTTATACAATTGGAACGGTAGGTCCAAAAGCCGTAGGGCCACTTGCTTATGTAGTTTTGGTGGTATATATAGCACTAATATTCCAAATTATTATTTTTTATGGTGGTACACTAAGCTTACTTAAGGTGAATTTTTGGAAATTTTTAAAAAAAGCTCAAGAACCATTTTTAATGGCATTTACCACAAGGAGCTCAGATGCTACACTACCTGTTACCATTGCTACAGCTCAAGAAAAAATGGGTATATCTGAAGCTGTTAGTGCTTTTACACTACCGCTTGGCGCAAAATTTAATATGGATGGTACAACTTTATATGAAGGCGTATGCGCTTTATTTGTAGCACAAGCTATAGGCCTTCACCTAACCTTAGCTCAACAATTGATAGTTATATTAACAGCAATTTTGGCCTCAATTGGCACAGCTGGCGTACCTGCTGCTGGTGCTATTATGCTATTATTAGTACTAAACTCAGTAGGTTTAAAAGTAGAACCCGGAAAACCAGAAACACTCGCCTATGCAATGATTTTTGGCATCGATGCGTTGCTTGATATGGCAAGAACCGCAACAAACGTCCTTGGAGATTTAACTGCCACTACATTTGTAGCAAAGCTTGAACATGAAATAGATATGTCAAAGTGGAGTTAAAAATGAAGACTGTGGGCATTATTGGCGGTATGGGGCCACTTGCAACAATAGACTTATACACTAAAATTATTAAATATACTAATGCTAAAACAGACCAGGAAAATTTACATGTAGTAATTGATAGTTATCCGCAAATCCCAGATAGAACTAAATATTTAAAAGGCGAAGGCGAAAATCCTCTGCCTTATCTTTTGGAATCAGCAAAGAATTTAAAAAAAGGGTTTAATGTTGATGTATATTGTATGCCATGTAACACTGCCCATTACTTTATTGATGAGCTAAGAAAAAATATCGATGCACCTTTTGTCAGTATAATAGAGTCTGTTTTTGAAGAGACAAAACAATATAACTTTAAAAAGTTAGGAATTTTGGCAACTGATGGAACATTGCTAGGAAGAGTTTACCATGATTTTTTCGAAAAAAACGGTATAAAGATTGAAAATTTTGATGAAAAAACACAAAGCTTAATCATGAAAGCTATATATGATGTGAAAGCTAATTCAGTAAACTTTGGCGCAAAGGTATTTAATGAAGCTTTAGAGAATATAACAAAAAATAATTTTGATTTATTGATAGCTGCTTGCACAGAAATACCGATTTTATTACCTTATAAACAATATGATATACAAATAATTGATGCAACGGATTGCTTAGCTAAAAACGTAGTAAAATTTTGTAAGGAGTAAATATGCTTGTTTGTAATGCTTGTGGTAAAAAGTATCCCTTAAGTGAACCCATATGGCACTGTGAGTGTGGTGGAGTATTAGACATAGAGTTTAAATCGGAATTAAATTTTGATATTATCAAAAAAAGGCCACCAAATATGTGGCGATATAGACAAGCAATACCCATTGATAACGATCATAACATTGTGTCATTTAATGAAGGATTTACCCCAATTGTAAATTATTCAGTTAATCAGAAAGAAATTTTTTTAAAGCTCGATTACTTATTCCCTACCGGTTCCTACAAAGATAGGGGGGCGAGCATACTTATTAGCAAAGCAAATGAGCTTGGCATAAAGAAAGTTATCGAAGATTCTTCCGGTAATGCAGGCTGCGCAATAGCTGCTTATTGCGCAAAAGCAAAGATTGAGTGTGAAATATACGTTCCAAAAGATACTTCACTAGCAAAACTAACACAAGTTAAAGCCTACGGTGCAAAACTAAATATAATAGAAGGTAATCGTCTACAAACAGCTCAAAAGGCGCTTGAGGATGCAAATAGCGTTTATTATGCAAGCCATACTTACAATCCATTTTTTTATCAAGGTACAAAAACACTAGCTTTTGAAATTTTTGAACAATTGGATTTTTCAGTACCAGACTATTTGTTTATACCAACAGGTAATGGCACGTTATTTATAGGTGCTTATTTAGGTTTTACTGATTTGGCAGACAATGGATATATAGATAAATTACCCAAATTAATTGCAATCCAATCTCAAAATTGCGCACCTATTTTTAAACAATACAAAGAAAATCTAAAAACATCACAAAGAGTTACAGAGTTGCATACACTTGCAGAGGGTATAGCTATAAATGAGCCTCTCCGTGCAAATCAAATAATAGATATCGTTAAAAAAACGCATGGAGATATTTTAACTGTAAATGAGCAGGAAATCAAAGATGCTTTAATTAAGCTTTCTTTGGATGGTTTTTATGTTGAACCAACATCAGCAAGCAGTTTGGCGGGTTTTTTAAAATATAAACCTACTACTAAAAGCTTAGTTGTGCTAACTGGTTTTGGTCTAAAGTCGAATGAAAAAATACAACATATCGTCGAAAACTATTAAATATTACTTTCAACTTTATTTAAGTAATCTTTTGCGATTAAAGTATCTTATTGTGGATAATTTCTTTGTTACTCCAACCCCACTTAACAAATTTTACACAAGAAATCAATTAGTAGAAAGCGGGGATTGATGTTATGCTTGATTTTGACACGAGAAGATTTTTTGATGTATTGGAGTTTTGCTTTTGGAGTACATTTTGTGTGTCTCAATTAAGAATAGGAAGCTAAACACATAGGCTAATAAAACACCTATGAGGGCTTATAAGACTAACATGAAGGAAGCGAACGTAAATGGAAAACAAGGAATTAGAAATTTTTGACCTGGCAAAGGTGTACATGTATTTTAAAGCTATTTGTGTACCAAAAATCCATTTGATAAAGTGGACCCATTTGTCAAGACAAAAAATAGCATTTTTAAAGTTACAGTTTTGAGTCTTTGTTTTAGTTATTTCTACCAAAATATACCTCTGCCGGTGTCTTATTACCAAGAGACTGATGTGGTCTTTCCTGGTTATAAAAGCTCATATAGTTACTGATACCCTGTCTTGCTTCCCGAACACTCTGATAATCCTTAATGTACACCTCCTCGTATTTTAATGTCCTCCACAATCTCTCTGTGAAAATATTATCTGTAACCCTCCCTTTAAATTGTGACCCCTGATCAGAATTGAAGATATCCGGCATTCCTATAACAAATGCCTTCTCTAAAGCACTTATGCAGAAATCTACCTCAAAAACGCTTGATAGTTCCCAGGATACTACGTATCTGCTAAACCAATCCATGATGGCCACCAAATATATCCATCCCTTGCTTAATCTGATATAGGTTATATCAGTGCCCCAGGCCTGATTGCTTCTTATTGATCTCAATATCCCTGAGCAGATAGTGGTATATCTTGTTGTCTGGATGTGGTTTGCTCAGATTGGGCTTTGGATAAATGGCTTCAATCCCCATCGGTCTCATCAGCCTCTGCACCCTTTTCCTGTTTACTAAGTAACCACTTTTGTTCAATGATACCGTCATCCTCCTGGAACCATAAAAAGGTGCTTCGTGTATTGCTCATCTATGAATTGCATGAGCTTTAAGTCGTAAAGATCAACAACAGGGCTCATAATACACTGTCGATCTGGCTATGCCCAAAAGTTCTGCCTGTCTGGTTATCGTTATAGATTTGTTTGCGTGGTCAATGAGCAATTTCTTCTCCTTAGATGTTAATTCCAGATTTTTTAAGCCAGTCAAGCTCGACCTTTAGTTGCCCAATCTGTCGGTAAAGCTCTTCTATAAGCTCATCCTTATCCTGTTCTGCCTTTTGCCTTTTCCATATAAATAACTCTGTAAGGCCATTGCTTGCTATGGCCTTACAATTCCTTGTTTGCCCAGGATGAACCTTAATATACAATATTTTTATAAAAACTCAAGTCTTTCTTCCAATTCCTTATTTGCCCAGGATGAACCTGATACTGACTTGCCAATTCAGATGTGGTCTTTTCTTCCTTTATTGCCTCTAATGCTACTTTTGCCTTAAAAGCCTGGGGATAGTTTGCCCTCATTTTCTTCATGGACATCCTTCTTTTTGGCTTCAACTGTAACTTAACATACTGTCCGATTTTCTGGATCCATTATATGATACACAAAAATCATTTAAGCAATATTACTCTTATACGTAATATCAAATATTTTTAACATATAACGCAAGATCGATTTTGTAGAAACTTGACAAACATTTATTCAAGGATTATTTTATAAAAAGTGGAAATAGAAAGCAAAAATAAACTTTTATTAGAACTTAATAATGCTCTTATTAGTAAATATGATCCAAAAGTATTCTCTAACACACTTGCTGAAATAATAAAAACAAAAGTTGCACACTATGATCGATTTAGCATTACTATACTAGACCCTGAAGACACTTGTGTTAATTATTTCAATAGCCCCTATGGTATAGAAATTCCTGAAATTGATCAAAATAAGCGAAATTTAATGCAAGCGTCTCTTTCGCAATATGTTATTAAAAACAAAAGACCTTTAATAATCTATGATTTACTCAAATATTCTAATTGGCCGTCCGTTCCGCCAATGATAAAAAAAGGTCTTAAATCCGCAATTTCAATCCCTCTTATACATAGAGAAGCCCCTTTGGGTAGTATGCATATCTATTTTAAAAATGCCCCATCAAATATCGATGAAATTTCTAATTTTCTTGTTGTATTTTCTAAACAACTCGCTCTCTTGATAGATAATATTATAATACACGCCAAAGACCAAGAAAAAATTGATTTTCTAAGTAAACAGAATATTTATTTACAAAACAAAGAGCAACAAATGTATAAAATGAATAAATTTTACTTCACAAGCAAAAAAATGCGTGATATTTTAAATTTTGTTAATAAAATAGCGATTCTAGATGTACCTGTCTTAATCACAGGAGAGACCGGGACAGGCAAAGACTTTTTAGCCCGGATTATACACTATGATAGCTTGAGAAAAAATGGAATGTTCGTGAAAATTAGCTGCCCCGCAATACCTCAAAACCTTTTTGAAAGCGAATTATTTGGACACAATAAAGGTGCGTTCACAAACGCAACTTCTCAAAAAGTTGGACAGATTGAACTAGCGAACAATGGAACATTGTTTTTCGATGAAATTGGAGATATGCCTTTTACTCTACAATCTAAGTTATTAGAGGTTTTGCAGGAAAAAATTATACATAGAATAGGAGATAATAGAACAATAAGAGTAAACTTCAGATTGATATCGGCCACAAATTCAGATTTAGAAGAAAAGATTCGCAGAAATGAATTTAGGTCTGATCTTTATTATCGTATTAATGTATTTAATATCAATATACCGCCATTAAGAGAAAGAATTGAAGATATACCAATTTTAGTGGACAATATATCATTAGAATATTCAAAAATATTTAATTGTAAACCTCCAAAATTTACTGAATCGGCAATCAAACTTCTTCAGGAGTACAATTGGCCTGGCAATATTAGGGAATTAGAAAGCTTTATTTCTAAAGTCATTGTTATTCATTCTGGAAACAAAGTATCATCCAATGAAATAAAAAGCCTTTTTTCTAACAATGACAAGTTTTTTGAAAAGGGCAATATTACTCTAAAAGAATTAGAGAAGAACTATCTTTTAGATATTTTACAAAAAAATAATTACAACATAAGCAAATCTGCAAAAATACTAAATATACCGAGAACTACACTGCAATATAAAATAAATAAACATAAAATTTTCTTACCAAATCAGAATTAATATAATTTTACTGCCGAATTTTAGTCATAATAACTAAAATTCGGCAGTAAAATTAAACCTAGAAATTAGCTAAATGCTGTATATTAAGCAATTATTAATAAAGAACAGATTTTGCTTATTAAATTAGCAGTTTATTAAAATAAGGAGGTACTATGAGTGAAGTAAGGTTTCTAATCCACGGTTCAGCTGATAATGTCGGCGTTGCCACAGCTGATATTAAGGCAGAGGAAGATGTAGTTGGTTTGTACATGGATTCGCAAAAAACAGTAGAATTAAAAGCAGAAGAAGAAATTCCCCTTGGGCACAAAATAGCTTTATGCGACGTTAATGTAGGAGATAGTATAATAAAATACGGGCACGATATAGGCAAGGTGGTTGTACCTATAAAAAAAGGTGACCACGTTCACATTCATAACTTAAAAACAAGGAGGTGGTAAGCAATGGAATTAGAGAGAATATTCGCTTATAGAAGGGAAAATGGGAGAGTTGGAATAAGAAATCATGTAGTAGCTTTGTCTTTGGATGATATTTCTAATGCCGCCTGCGAAGCCGTTGCGGCAAACATTAATGGAGTATTAGCTCTGCCTCATGCTTATGGAAGACTGCAATTTGGCAAAGATTTAGAGTTGTTTTTTAGGACAATTATTGGGATTGGTTCAAATCCAAATGTGGCGGCCGCAGTTGTTATTGGAATTGAGCCAGATTGGACCAATAAAGTTGTAGAAGCTATAGCGAAAACCGGAAAACCTGTATCGGGTTTCAGTATAGAGCGCAAAGGACAATTAAAAGCAGTTGAAGAAGCAAGCAGGCAAGCAATGAAGTATGTTGTATGGGCAAGCGGCTTAAAAAAAGAGGAGGTTGATTTAAAAGATATATGGGTATCCGTGAAATGCGGCGAGTCAGATACAACTTCTGGCCTAGCTTCCAATCCCACCGTAGGCAACGTAATTGATAGGCTCACAGAGATAGGAGGAACTTGTTCGTTTGGCGAAACAAGTGAAATAACAGGGGCAGAAGAAGTATGTAAACAACGTGCAATTTCTCCCGAAGTTGGAGAAAAATTCATGGCTGTTTGGAAAGAGTATAATGACCTTATAAATACAAACAAAACAGATGATTTATCCGGTTCTCAACCTACGAAAGGCAATATTCGAGGCGGTCTTACAACCATTGAGGAAAAAGCCTTTGGAAATCTTCAGAAGATAGGCAAAAAAGCTAAGTATGCTGGGGTATTGGACTATGCGGAAAGTCCTAATGGTCCCGGTTTGTGGTTTATGAATACTTCATCAGCTGCAGCAGAAGCGGTAACGTTATGGGCAGCAGCTGGATTTGTAGTACATTTATTCCCTACCGGCCAGGGAAATATTGTAGGAAATCCAATCGAGCCTGTTATAAAACTTTCCGCAAACCCGCTAACGTGTGCAACTATGAGCGAACATATAGACTATGATTGTTCACAAATTCTCAAAGGGAAGCTAACCATAGAGGAGTCGGGAGAAAGGTTACTTAATATTATGGTGCAAGTATGCAATGGTCAGGTGACCGCTGCAGAATGTTTAAATCATAGAGAATTTATATTAACCAAACTATACCCAAGTGCTTAAAAAGGAGGCGTACTTATGCTTAATAAATTAAGTAAGGCTCTTGTTGCTTTTGTGGTAACCATTATAGGTCTTTTCTTTTTTAGTTTGAGCGCTTACGCGAGCAACTTTCCTTCACGTCCAATAACATACATAATTCCATTTAATCCGGGAGGGCAATCAGACATTCAAGCAAGACTTCAGCAATCTTACTTAAAGCAAGTGTTGCATGTACCTATTGTTGTGACGTATGAACCTGGTGGTGGAGGGGCCCTTGGCTGGAGCAATTTAGTGCACGGAGCGACAAATGGCTATACTATAGCAGGTATAAATCTCCCGCATATTATATTACAGCCGCTTGTTAGGGGAAAAAGCGCAGGATATAAAACAGACCAAATATTACCATTAGCATTTTTTCAAAGGACACCGATAGGATTGGCGGTTTTAAAAACAAGTCCTTTTAAAACATTAAAACAGTTAGTGAAATATGCTAAAGCGCATCCTGGAGCTGTAACTATAAGCGGAGTTGGAAAGTGGACGGGACATTATATGACTTACCTTGAATTCGAAAAAGCTGCAGGCATAAAGCTCACTTATATTCCATCAACTGGCGACTCTGAAACAGTAACTAACCTTTTGGGTGGCTCAACTCAAGTTGCGTTTTTTAATTCAAATGATTTTATATCTTATAGAAGTAAGCTAAGGGTATTAGCTATGGCTTCTTCTAAGAGGTTGAGTTTTCTTCCAAATGTACCGACGTTTAAGGAACAGGGCTATAATATAGTAGAATCCATCGATAGGGGCGTTGGTGTAAAAAATGGAACACCAAGCGCAATTGTAAACACACTAGAAAAGGCTTTTATGGAAGTTATGCATAATAAAGACACAATTGAAAAGATGAAGGCGGAAGGATTCGAACCCATTTTTATGAATATGCAACAATCAGAACAACATGTAAAAGAATTGAAAGCAAAATATGAATTACTGTTAAAGCAATTGGGCATTCATTTTAAAGGATAAGATATGGAACATATAATTAGTATTTTCGAATCGCTTTTAACATTTCAAAATATTTTGTTTATCATTGTTGGAGTGGCAGGTGGAGCGTTAATAAGCTCCCTGCCCGGTTTAACTGCAACCATGACTTTAGCTTTGATAATCCCTTTTACATTTTCAATGAATGCTACTACTAGCCTCCTTTTGTTGGGTGGTTTGTATGTAGGTGCAATCTATGGTAGCGCTATTCCTGCTATATTAATTAACACACCTGGCAATCCATCGGGAATAGCAACTACTTTTGATGGTTATCCGTTGAATAAAAAAGGAGAAACCGAAAAAGCTTTAATGGCATCCGGTGTTGGATCAAGCACCGGTGGAATTATTGGCGCGATAGCATTACTTTTTTTAGCACCACTGCTTGCAAGTGTAGCTTTAAGCTTCGGCCCTCCACAGCTCTTCTGGATTACTGTGTTTGCTTTGACAATCATAGGAACATTAACTTCACAGTCACAGCTAAGAGGGTTTATTGGTGGAGCAATTGGAGTATTGATTGGTTGCGTAGGGGTAGCCCCTATTGGGGGAGATGTTAGATATACATTTGGAATGTGGCAACTGCAAGGAGGAATAGAGCTTGTTTCAGCACTTATCGGTTTATTTGCCATTCCACAGGTTTTGGAAATGGTTAAAGAAGAAAAGGTTAGGATAGGTAAAGTTGTTTCTTATAAACATAAAAAAGGTGTATTAAAAGAAGTTATAAAATATGCACTAAAAAAACCTTATTTAATGATCAGATCTGCTTTAATCGGCATAATAATAGGAATTAAACCAGGTGCTGGTGGCAATATTGCAGGTATTATATCTTATAATGAAGCAGTTAGGTGGTCAAAAGAACCTGAAAAATTTGGTACAGGTGTTTTAGATGGAGTTTTAGCGCCTGATACTGCCACTGGTTCAGAGGTCGGTGGTTCTCTTATACCACTCTTGGCTTTGGGAATTCCTAGCGCACCACCTACAGCAGTACTAATTGGTGCCCTCCTAAGCCATGGAATGATACCAGGTCCAGAGTTATTTAAAAAATATAGCGATATAGTATACCCGTTTTTATTTGGTTTTTTGATAGCTAACATTGCTTTACTTTTTCTTGCCATATATCTACCGCGCATAAGCAGTAAATTAGTGAATATTCCACGTTACTTTTTAATCCCCACGATTGTTTTTTTGTGTGTTGTTGGTTCATATAGTATTCGAAACTCAATATTTGATGTTTATATTATGGTTATAATAGGTTTGCTTGGGTATCTTTTAAAGAAATTTGATATTACGGCAGGCCCACTAGTGCTTGGTTTGATATTAGGACCTATTATGGAAAAAGCCTTAATTCAATCAATGCTTCTTGTTAAATCAGGAGAGTCAATCGGAGAAGTCTTTTTTGGCAATGCAATCTCAATCGCTCTAGTCATGTTATGTATTCTCGCTTTAATCTGGCCTTTTATTTCTAAAAAGCACTCTTTAAGTATAGAGGAAAAATGATGATAAGAGATGTTGCATTTGCTATATTGCTTATTTTTGTATCTGTAATAGGTTACGTAAAAGTTGAAAATTTATCTTTTACTAGTTCTTTCTTCCCAGAAATGGTATGTGTTGTTTTAGCAACTTTAGTTTTTATTGATATTATGTTAAGGATAGTTAAAAGAGTTATTAAGAAACAAAGTATCAAGAAAAAAAAATTGTTTATAGATCTTTTTGCTGATAAGGCTGGTGTTGCTATTATTTTAATATTGCTTTACATTGTAATATTAAAAGATTTGGGTTTTATCGCCTCAAGTGTTCTATTCATTGGATTATTGTCATTGTATATTAAAAAAGCTTCCAAAATATTTGATGTTTTGAAAATTTTTATTTTTTCTTTTCTTGTAACGTTATTTTTCTATTTTATATTTTACCATCTTTTTAATATTCAACTTCCAAGAGGTATAATATCGTGATAGCCAATGTTTAAGGAGGATAGCATTATGATGGAAATTAAAATTATTGGTTTAGATGCAAAAGCCGTTAGCGTACCTTTAATTAAAACAAATCCTGAACAAAAATGGAGGGAAAGCTGGAGTAATCAACTAATTTTATTGATTAAAACAAATACAAAAATAACTGGTGTGGGAGAAGTATTCATTCATGCTTCGTCGCAGAAGCCCTACATTGAATTAGTAAAAACTTTATCAAATTTAATAATTGGAATGGATCCAACCAATATAAATCTTGTCATAGATACTTTAGAAAAAATGACATACGCTTCCGGAAGGAGCGGTATAACTTCTGCTGTTATAGCCGGAATAGATACAGCATTGCATGATATTATTGCAAAATCAATGAATATTCCTCTATATAAATTACTAGGTGGAAAAAGGCGCGATGCAGTCAGAGCGTATGCAAGTTTTTCAAGATATAATAATATTAAAGAAGTAATAGAAATCGTAAAATTCGCACTGAGTCAAGGGTTTAAAGACATCAAATTGCATCAAGGAGGAGTTTCTGTATACGAGTATGTTAAATCAATAAGAGATGAATTAGGATATGACTTTAACTTAATGTTGGATTTGAATTGCAGCTTATCGTTAAGAGACGCATTGTTAGTACTCCCAAAATTAGAAAAATATTCAATTAGTTGGATTGAAGAGCCAACTTGGCCACCGGAAAATTTAGATATTCTCAAAGAGTTGTCAAATAGCACAAACATACCTATTGCAGCCGGAGAGAATTTCTACTGTCCTTATGATTATTTAAAGCTAATAGAGATAGCAAAAGTAAAAATTATTCAACCTGACATCGCAAAAGTCGGTTTAAGTAGAATTAAAAAAATCATAACTCTGGCTGAAACAACTGGCTGTATAGTTATGTTACATTGCAGACCTCAATCGTTATGGTCTACAATTTTGGCTTCAATACATGTTGGCGTTACAATGCCATGGGAAAATATGATAGAGGCTTCGCCGACAATGCCTTACCAAGAACCGTTTATAGAAAATATAAAATTTAATAATGGCATGTTGTCCCCAACAGATGTCCCTGGAATAGGCATAAGAGATGAAAAGTGGTTCGATAGTTTTCCTCCTATCGAAGGCAATTTACCGAAATTTATAGATTAAATGGCAAAAGGGTTGTTAAAATGAACATGCAAAATACTATAAAATGGGAAAAAAAATTAAATAAGAAAAAGAAAAAAAAGAAAAAAAAGAACAATAATTTTTTTGTGTACTTTAGAAAAATACAAAAAGATAAAGCACCGGGATCAGAAGTTTTAGATGCATTGTACTTTTATTTATGTAATGGATATTTTATAACTTAAATTATGACTGAGTACTGCGAATATAAAATTCGGGTTTGCCAACTTTCTTGTGTAAGCCTGCATTTTTTAGCAGTATTTTCTAAAAATCTCCAATAAATATTTTTTTATTTTACACACTTTGGAGGCTTACACAAAGAAAATTACACTCCCTCTTTTAGTCTGCATTATACACAGTATAAATTAAACTTGACTTTATATAATATATATTATATATTGCATTTATTGAAGTTTTTCAAACAATGAATTAGTTTTTTAAAGGAAATTAATTAATTGTTGCTTTATTTAAAATTAATAATGAAAAATATTTTTGAGCAAAAACATAGTGGTCCTCTTGTCCCTTCATAGATAAATTATACAATAAAAAAACGTAGGAGGTTGTATGAGTGAAAATATAGGCAAAGATGCTATCGGGAAAGTGAGAAAGTACTTATTACCCTATATGTTTTTTCTTTATATTCTAAACTTCGTAGATAGAGTCAATGTAGGGTTCGCAGCCTTAAAAATGAATAAAGATTTAGGTATGAGTGCTGAACAGTTTGGTTTGGCGGCAGGTATTTTTTTATTGGCTACTTAATTTTTCAAGTGCCAAGTAATCTAATATTAAACAAAATTGGGGCACGCATATGGATAGGTGTTGTACTTGTTTTATGGGGATTAATTGCTACTCTAACAGGCTTTGTTAAAACACCCGACCAACTTTATTTGATTCGTTTTTTACTAGGACTTGTAGAAGCTGGATTTTTCCCAGGCGTTATTTTGTATTTAACCTTCTGGTTTCCTCAAAGAGAGTTAGCGCAAGCGGTTGCTTTGTTTATGACAGCATTAGCTATATCAAGCGTTATTGGCTCTCCAATATCTGGCATAATATTAGATCATGTAAGTTGGGGTGGATTAGAAAGCTGGAGGTGGTTATTTAATTTATATTAGAGGGCCTTCCAGCAGTTCTTTTTGGAGTTATAACTTATATTATACTGCCAAATAAGCCAAAAGAAGCGAAATTTCTTACTGAGGAAGAAAAAAATTGGCTAATAAACAAAATATCTGTTGAACAGGAAGCAAAAGCAAAACAAGAAAAAATATCTATCGGAGAAGCAATGAAAAACGGAAAGACATGGCTATTAGCTTTTATTTATTTTTTCGGACCAGTTGCAGGACTCTTTGCTGCTAGCTTTTGGATGCCAACAATAATCAAGAGTTTGTCAAAAGGATATAGCGCAGAAACAGTAGGTTTTCTTGCTATGATACCCTGGTTATTTGCAGCGATCATGATGGTAATAGTAGGTAAATCGGCCGACAAAAAAGCTGAGTGGCGATATCATTCACAAATACCTGTTTTGATAGGCGCTATTGCTGTGTTCTTGCTCCTTTTCGTTAAAGCACCATTTATATCCATTGTATTGTTATCTTTTATAACAGCAGGAGCGCTTAGTGCTTTTGGGCCATTTTGGGCTTTACCAAACAAATTTTTGACCGGTGCTGCTGCAGCAGCAGGAATAGCGTTAATCAATGCAGTTGGAAATTTAGGTGGATTTGCAGCACCTTATATAATCGGGTTTATTAAAACAGCTACAGGTAGCATGCACTATGGTCTTATTGCACTTGGAGTAATGATGTTGATTGATGTTGCTTTATTAGCTCTTTTACCTAAAAGAATTACTAGGGGTGATATTGAAGTTTAACGAGGTATGTTTATGTAAATTATAGATCAAATCTGTGTAGTTTAAAAAATAGGTGAGGAAATGATGGAAAAGTTTAAGATTGCAGTTATACCGGGTGATGGTATAGGTCAAGAGGTAGTACCTGCAGGGATAAAGGTTCTTAATAAAACAGCGGAAGTTTTTGGTAACTTTGCTTTTAAATTTGAAGAATTTGAATGGAATTGTGAATATTATATAAAAAATGGAAAAATGATGCCGGATGATGGGATTGAGATATTAAAGAATTACGATTCAATATTTTTAGGTGCAGTAGGTCACCCAAAAGTACCAGACCACGTTTCATTATGGGGATTGCTCTTACCCATAAGAAGGAAATTTGAGGAGTATGCAAATGTCCGACCTGTTAAATTATTTGAAGGCATCAAATCTCCCCTTTGTAATAAAAAGCCAGAGAATATTGACTTTGTTGTTGTTAGAGAAAACAACGAAGGAGAGTATTCTGATATGGGTGGCAGAATATATCAGCATTCTGACAGGGAGATTGTTATTCAAGAATCTGTGTTTACTAAATATGGTGTTGAACGTATAATAAAATATGCTTTTGAGTATGCAAAAATGCATGGTAGAAAAAAGGTAACATCTGCAACTAAGTCTAATGGAATTAACTTTACAATGCCATTTTGGGATGAAATTTTCCTTGAAACTAGCAAAGCTTATCCTGATATTGAAACGAGCAAATTCCATATTGATGCTTTAGTTGCAAAGTTTGTGACTAATCCAGAATACTTTGATGTAGTTGTTGGAAGTAATCTTTTCGGAGATATATTGTCAGATTTGGGACCTGCTATAGCAGGCAGCTTAGGTATCGCTCCGTCAGCTAACTTAAATCCCGATAAGAAATTTCCATCAATGTTTGAGCCAGTACATGGTTCAGCACCAGATATAGCAGGAAAAGGTATAGCAAATCCTATAGGTCAAATTTGGAGTGGATCGTTAATGCTTGAACATTTTGGATTCAAAGAAGCTGCTTCAATAATAGTAAAGGCCATAGAAAAAACCATTAAAGATGGTATTTGCACTCCAGACCTTGGTGGTAAATACAAAACAAATGATGTAACGGAAAGTATTTGCAATAAAATTGAATGACTGAAAAATAAATTTGTTTATTATTTTTAAGGAGGGAAATTATATGAGTTTATCGTATGTTTCTCCAAACGATACAGTCTTTACGGTTAGAAACGTTCAGGTAAAATTTGGTGAAGGCGTTGCAAGTGAAGTGGGCTATGAGACAAAAAGGATGGGTGCAAAAAAAGTTCTTATAGTAACGGATAAAAATATAAGCAAAAGCACAGATATACTGTCTACAATAAAAGACAGTCTGGAAAAATCGGGCGTAGGCTTTGATGTGTTTGACTCCTCGCCTGTCGAGCCTATAGATACTGCTTTTATGAAAGGCTTAGAATCAATTAAAGGCAGTACTTACGATGGTTTTATTGGTGTAGGCGGTGGCTCATCTATAGATACAGCCAAAATGCTTAATCTATACACTACCTACCCAACGCAAGACTTTAAAGACTATGTGGCGCCACCAACAGGACTTGGAAAAACCATACCAGGACCACTAAAACCTCTTATTGCTATCCCTACGACAGCAGGCACAGGCAGTGAAAATACGCCTGTTGCTATAGTGGATCTAGAAAAAGAAAAGTTAAAGGTAGGTATATCCCATCAATACTTGCTGCCAAGCCTTGCTTTACTTGACCCTGTTTTAACTGTAACACTATCTAGTTATTACACTGCTTCTACCGGCATGGATGCACTGCTGCACTCTATAGAAGCCTATACAAGTCTGCCGTTTTATGCAAGAAAAAGACCAGACTCGCCCGATAAAAGGCCAGTCTATATTGGTGCAAACCCAGTATCGGATTTGTTTGTAGAAAAAAGCATTGAGCTTGTTGGAAAGTACCTAAGGAGAGCTTGCCATAACCCCTATGATCTAGAAGCAAGGACCAATATGCTCTTGGCTGCTCATTTGGGTGGTGCATTTGGGACCGAAAAAAGGGGACAGGACCGGAAAAAGGGGGAAAAAGGGGACAGGCTACTTTATTCTATCTTCTATTTCTTTTTTGGTCTTACATTTCGCTTTATGGTTGATTCCAAGCCAAATACTTTTTTGATTCTTGCTTGCCATTTTTTACCTATATAACTAGCCTGTCCCCTTTTTTCTGTCATAAATCCTTTATATGTCATAAAACATCCCGTTTGTTCGCTTCTACTAATGTTGGATCTACAAGAAGGGTATACTCCGTATTCTTATCAAGCATTAGGGCTTTTTTGTTAATTTTATCTATTACCTGATTAAATCCGTTAAGTCCTGTTTTGTCGTATCTTCTTAGCCAGTCTCCGTATGAAGATGCGCTTGGTATTCTAAACTTTAACAAGTTCATTAGCGCATTATCATTTTTTATCTCTCTTAAATCTTCTATATGTCTTACCCTTTGCGTACAACACCAACATTAAAGGTATCATATAAGAAGAAAGTTTATAATCTCTGTTAGAGCCGGGATAAAGCATATACTTATCAATTAAAAAATCTATATTTAACGGAAATTTATAGGGTCAAACAGATTGTTGACAAAAGCACAAAAAAAATCATAAAAAAACTTGAAAAATTATTTTGTGAAGCGTAATATCTCTTCTAATGTAAGCTTAAATTATAAAACACCTATGAGTATTTATAAGGCTGGCATAAAGGAAGCAAGTGTAAATTGGGATAATAAAGAATTTAATTTGAGAAAAGAATACACCTTAAAAATATGGACATCATAAATCAACAATAGGAGTTAAGTTATGACAAAATATAACAAGGTTACACCAGATTTAGCAGACACATTGACACAAATATGTGGTGAAAAAAATGTCATTTATGAAAATAAAGAAGAATTATCTAGTTATTCTTATGACGAAGCAGGTAAATTGTTTGCACGTATGCCAGAGATTGTTGTAAAACCACAAAATACAGGGCAAGTTTCAAAAATAATGAAACTAGCCAACGAAAATCTTATACCAGTAACCCCAAGGGCAGCTGGCAGCGGAGTAGCAGGCGCTACAATTCCACTTGAAGGTGGGATAGTTTTATCTGTTGAAAAGATGAATAAAATCTTGGAAATAAACAAAATTGATCGCGTTGCTGTAGTTGAGCCAGCAGTTGTTACGAATGAGTTATGCGAAAGAGTTTTAGAAGAAGGGCTTTTCTATGCAGGTTATCCTATGAGTGTAGAAATGAGTTTTATTGGTGGGAATGTAGCTACAAACGCTGGGGGAGATAAAGTTATTAAGTACGGTAATACAAGAAAGCATGTTCTAGGTTTGGAAGTGGTACTAGCAAACGGCGGTATTTTAAATTTAGGCGGTAGGATTAGAAAACAAACTTGGGGATATGATTTGATGGATTTGATGATTGGCTCTGAAGGAACTTTAGGTATATTTACAAAGATAATTTTAAACTTACTACCCGCTCCGGGCAAAACTGTAACATTGCTGGTACCATTTGACAATATTGAAAAAACTACAGAAGCTGTATCCAATATTATACTGGCTATAAAAAAGCTTCCTTTAACTGTGGAATTTATGGATAAAATCTCAGTTGAACTATCTTCAAAGTATTTAAAAACAACTATACCTTTCCAAGATAAGGCTGAAGCCTATTTAATAATTGAAGTTGATGGGGATTCTCAGCAAGAACTGGAAGACACATACCAGAAAGCAGGGGAGGCTTGTCTAAAAAATGGCGCACTAGATGTATTCATAGGAGATGATAGAAAATCAGCAGAAAGTATCTGGAGAGTAAGGATGGTGTTTGCCGAAGCCCTAAGGCTAGTGGATCCTTATGTTTCTTTAAGTGGTGATGTGGTTGTCCCCCCTTCAAAGGTAACTGAATTAATGGAAAAGACCATAAAAATCGCTAACAAGCATAAAGTTAGGGTTGCAATTGCAGCTCATATTGCTGATGGAAACTTACATCCTGAACTCTTTAAGCCAGATTACGTTTCATTAGAAGACTGGCCAGAACTTGCAGAAAAGATTTATGTTGAAATAACACAAGAGGCAATAAAACTTGGAGGAGTTGGAAGTGGAGAGCATGGAGTAGGTTTTCTAAAAAGGGATATCTTTCTAAACACTAAACCACAAATAGAACTTGATATTATGAGAGGAATAAAAAATTTATTTGACCCAAATAATATTTTAAACCCAGGGAAAATTATTTAGCAAGGGAGTATAATATTCTTTATGTAAACCTCCAATGTGTGTAAAATAAAAAATATTTTTGAAGATTTTTATAAAATGCAGTTAAAAAAGAAAAAGGGCATGTTGACAAAAAACTTGACAAACCCCACCCTGAGAAAAATTTCAATCTTGTACCTCTCTAAATCTTGTACCATATATTTTCTTTGGAAAGTCACCTTTTGCATACTTGACATTCCTTTCTCTCTTTACAAGAGCTTTATCTGCATACGCTTCTATCACTTCACCTATAAATAGTCTTTTATCTCCTGCCTCTATTTCTTGCCTAACTTTACACTCCATATAAGCTACACACTCATCGATAATAGGGGCTTTTACTTTGCGTGCTGGTTGTGGCGTTAATCCTGTTTCTTTAAATTTATCAACTTGAGACCCTGAGTGAAAACCACAATAATATATCTGCGGTTTTAGCTCTTTTGGGGGTACATTTATAATAAATTCTTTAGTACTTTCGATTAACTTACATGAATAAGCCTTTTTCCCTATGGCACAAGCCACAAGTGGGGGTTCCTTTGATACAGGCATACAAAAACTGATTGCTATGATATTTGATTTTCCTTCTATATTTCCACATGTTATTAAAAAATGTCTCATCGGCCACATAAATTCTAAATATTCGACATCTATCTTCATTTTATTTCACCTTTCTTTTCCATTTCAGCTAACTCGTTCATAACAGCACCAAGTGCCATTACACTACTCGTTAGGTTTGCTTTTTATACTAAAAGCTGCATTTAACTTTTTACGCCAAAGCTTTCAATATTGCATCTGAGCTTTCGACTATAAACAGCTTTGACATGTTTTCTAGCGAACAATTATGAGCTTTTTCGTCACTGGATGAAACACAATCAGAAACAATAACCGGATAAAAACCTCTATTTGAAGCATCTCGAGCGCAGGATTCTATTCCTATGTGAGTTGCAATTCCTGTAAATATCACGGTGTTAATATTTCTTGAGCGAATTAAATACTCAAAATTGGTTCCGATGAAAATGCTAGCCGTTGGCTTTTCTAATATTATATCAGACTCTTTAGGGTAAATTGTTTTATAAATATCTCTATCTTTTGGATCCCTCATAAAACTTAAAACTTTAGATGGATCCGTTATATTCCTGGATTTCATCATAGAATAATACTGCCATGATGATCTAAACTCATCTTTTGGTGGTGTAATCTGAGTATAAAATACAGACATTTTGCTTCTAACTTGTTTTATAAAATTACTTAATGCACCAATAAAGGCCTCCTTGTTAAAAATACTTTCAACGAGAGCGTTTTGTACATCCCATACCACCAAGCAGGTATGAGAAGGCTCTACAATTTCTTTAAGTGTCTCGTAAATGAAAATGTTTTTAAATTGTTTCATAGTTGCACCCCTCTTTCAAAAACCTTAATATTAAAAAGTATAATCCAAAAAAACAAATAATCAATCAATAATGAAAAGTTTGCCTATGTAAGGGTAACAGACAATATGAAACGAGAAACCTTTCAAGAATGCACAAAAAAAAGCTTTTGAGTATTTTGGAGGGATACCTCAAACAGTACTGTATGATAATCTAAAAAGTGTAATTATTCAAAGGGATAAATATGGTAAAAAACCAACACGGGTTTAACGACAATTTTGTAGATTTTGCCAAAACCTACAAATTTATCCCAAAATTGTGCAAACCCTATAGGGCACAAACGAAAGGAAAGGTAGAGAGGTTTAATAATTATTTAAAAGGCAATTTCTATAGACCTCTAAAAGCAAAATTAAAAGACAATGGAATCAAGTATGAAACATCATCAATTGTTATTACTACAAACTCAAGCTTTATCAGATTGAAGGAGGTGTTCAATGACAATGAGGCATTAACAACTGCTGTACTTGATAGGTTAATTCACCACAGATTATTAACATTCAGAGTGAAAGCTTTAGGTTGAAAGAAAAAAAAGGCTGGGCTGTTAAATTTGAACGAAAAAATAGCTAATTTTTTATGCCATTAGTGGTGTATTTTTAGATTGCATTTTGGTGCATTTCAATATTGCACTTGACATTTTTGGCTTTGTCAAATCTTTTGCATAAACCAATAGCTGTCCTTTTTTATACTGACTAAAAGCATATTCCTTGCAACAACTCAATGAGTTTTATGGATTTTTGATTATTTTATATGGTTTAAATATAGGCTTTGTGAGAATAGGCAGTGGTTTGTGGTGAACTAAAGCGTTCGAAAATAAACATTTTGGAATATAGAGGCCTAAAAACTTACAGAATAATAAATGATTCCGATTTATATTAAATTAAGAATAGTTGCTAAACACGATCCAAGCTTTTCTTTTTCTCTTACCACAACTTGACTTTTTCTATTTATTAGGTATTTAGTTGATTCATGGTAGAGCTTTTAAATAGTATTGTACTACTATTTTTTTCTGCTACAGTTACCGCCGTAGGCAATATTATAGGAATCGGTGGAGGCGTAATCCTTGTTCCATTCTTTATTTTTTACTTGCACCTAAATCCTATTATTGCCAGTGGCTTAAGCCTTTTTACAATAGTAATAAGTACTGCCAGCGGCTCTTATGCTTTTTTAAGGCAAAAAGTTATTGATCGTAATTTGCTCTTATTTCTGTTAATGTTTATTTTGCCCGGAGTAATTATCGGCTCATTTATCAATAGATTTGTGAACACTCAGCAGTTTAAAAATATTTTTCCGCTATGGATTATTGTATTGGGTATAATATCATTAAAATCAACAAAAAAACAATCAGTAAATTTAGGATCTAGCGAACCTTATAGGAAGGCAATCAAAAATACAAAAACTGCTGGTTTTGTATCGCTTGGAGCGGGGTTTATATCAGGCTTTTTTGGTGTAGGCGTAGGAGGTATTATCGGCACCTATTTGTTAGGTACAGAGAAAATGCATCCAAGAGTAGCCTTATCAACGCTAATTACAACAATGACATTTACCTCTCTAATTGGTTTTTTGATACACTTTTTCAACTCTTTGCCGTATTTAAATGCTTGGCTTATATATATACTTCCTCTTGCTGTAGGTGCGGTATTTGGCTCTCAAATGGGCGCTTATGTTGCAAAAATAGTAAAACCAAAAAATCTTAGCTTATATCGAGGCTGGATAATATTATCGTTAGGTTTTGCACTAGTTTTTATAAATATGCTCACTTTAGTGTAACTGTCACAACAAAAAATCTCACAATAGATCTTCAAAATTTATAAAATTGGATTTTATTCTTATAGGTTTACGCACAGAATGCTATAAACCCCTATTATTTCGCTCTTATAACAAAGAGGCTGTTTTTGAAGTCTGGAGAGTTATGTTTAATTCGTTATTATCGATAATATTGTGCGAAGAAGCATTCAAGAACTCAACGCTTACAGGCTTGTTATCTTCTCCATAGCTTATAATAACTCCCCCTTCTTCTTCTACAGCATCTACTGGTGGCACGTCTCTTAAAATAAGTATCAATACATCGGCCTCTGGGTCATACTTAATTTTCATCTTTATCTCTCCAATACTTTTCTATCTTTGTAGTATAATAAATAGTCAATATTTTTAAAGTTTCACCCTCCTTTTTGAAAGGTACCCTAATTAACCCATTGCGTATTTTAGATTGTGCAACTAGTACGTCTAGATCACCACTAACTATTTGAGGAGGGTTTAATAAAATTTCCTCTACTAAGTTTTTATCTATATTTATTTTGTATTGCCATTGGCGCAATCGTTCTTGCGCATGTTTTGTCCATACAATTAACATTAACCCTTATTACACCACACAAAGGTTATATTTGTCAACTCTTTTGTGTAAACTTACCTTAATTACTTCTTTTTCATCAAAAGATTGATTTTGTAATTCAAATAATTTCTTGGCTACATCTCTTGCTATCTCAATTGTTTCTTCTATTGTTCTTCCTTGAGCAATTAATCCTTGAATATCATCTGGATTTGCTAAATACAATCCTTCTGGTAGCCACTCTATTTTAATTTTTATAAATTTTTCCATATTAGCTGCTATATAACATAAGCTGTCCCTTTTTTACCAACTCAAAAATTTCTGATTTTTTATTCCCCATTTACACTGCTTCCTCTATACCAGTCTTATAAACACTCATAGGTGTTTTATAGTATAGGATTGCATGAGGTTTTTTGTAATTGTAAAAGCTAGCATATTCTTCTATTCTATAATGGACCCCTAAATCATTAACAGAATTTTTGGAAAGGGATAAAATTGAAAAAAATTCTGTATTGATTTAAAATGTTAAATGTATATTGTTCGTTTGATTTCAAGCTATCCTTGACATTTTTAAGATATAATGTAATATATATGGTAACAAATGATAAACAGGAGGAAGATATGAAGTTTATTCCTTCAAGAGAATTGAGGTTGAGAACAGCCGATATTCTTAAAATATTAAAAGATGAAGGCGAAATTGTTATTACATTAAATGGCAAACCAGCTTCTATAATGATTCCTACAACCGAAGATGATTTAGAGCAAGTAATGTCTATGATTAAAAAAATGAAAGCTAAAAATGCTGTAAGAAAAATGAGAGAGAAAGCTGTCAAGAATAATATAACAGAAAATGATGTTGATGAAGAAATTAGAAAAATAAGAATGAACCAGTGATACTCGTTATTGATACCAATGTTTTTATATCTGGTTTTATTTCTCAAAATAATTACCCGTGGCGTATTTTGGATTATTTTTTAGATGGTCGTTTTACGTTGGCATTAGACGATAGAATATATCTTGAGTATGCTACTGTTTTGATGAGACCAAAATTTAATTTTGATGATAAAGACGTATCGATATTTTTAAATTTTGTTAAAGAAACAGCTTTATTCGTTACAGCTATAAAGCTAAACATAAATATGCCCGATGTGTCTGATTTAAAATTTGTTGAAGTGGCAAAAAGTTCAGGGGCTGATGCACTCATTATAGGAAATATAAAACATTTTCAAAAAGCACTAAATATAATAAAAGTCCTTACACCCAAAGAGGCATGGAAAGAACTATTTTAAGCTGTCAATATAAAAGTTAACCATATATATAATAAACACAAAACAGAGAGCTGAAAAAGGCTACTACAATTTCTATATATCCATGTAAACTATATTCATATAAACATTCTTGGACACGCTGTAATTAATACATACACGTGCTTTCCAAAAATAAATCAAATAGGGTGGGCCACTAAACTTTGTATATTTGATATAGATGTTTGTTAACATTGAAAGACATTAAAGAAAAAGCAAGAATAGCAAATGGTTTTCTAAAAAGATGAGCGAATGGGGGGGAAAGCTTGGGAGTATAATATTCTTTGTGTAAACCTCCAAGGTTTGTAAAATGAAAAAATATTTGTTGGGGGTTTTTAAAAAATATTGTTAAAAAAAGCAGGTTTACACAAAAAAGTTGACAAACCCAAAATTACTGTTTTTATGTAAGAGCATCTTGGCTTGCTTTTCTTAAAGCCTCCTGTTGTTTTATTTCTTTGCTTTTTTTATAGGTGAAATTGCGATGAACCCTGTTTCTGATTTTGTCTATTAATTCTATTAGTTTTTTTGTATCTTTAATATGTGGGTCCTTGTATTTTTGTAGTATTTTTGTAGTATTTTTATAATATCTTCTTGTGTGTAGGTTTTATTTTGTTTTTTTTGCATTGAAAATTAGTTTGTACAAGTAAATCATAAATCACCCCATAGATTTTTAAAAAAATAATTTCTAAAAATCCTATTTCCTAAAGATTTTTTGCTTATTTTTGTGGTGCGAATTTTTATATAAATAGAGCAAATTTAAGCAAAATAGAAACAAATAAAAACAAAATGAAAGGTCCATGAGAGGTATATTAGGACATATAAAAATGCTTGCCAAGCCTATTTTGATAAGGTTTTGTTTTGCTTTAAGGTAGGGCGTTTCTTAATAGGTTGGTGCGCCTGGAGGGATTCGAACCCCCAACCGACGGATCCGAAGTCCGTTGCTCTGATCCGTTGAGCTACAGGCGCATAATGCTCTAAAACTTTCAAATTCTAACAAACGCATTTGAATTTGTCAAAAAAAACTGTATAATTAAACAAAAGGAGACTGAAGATGGAGCTTTATACAATAAGCCTAAAAAACAAAATTATCAAGGTTATACTTGGCGACATAATACAAGAAGCCACAGATGCTATAGTAAATCCAGCAAACAATTATCTAAAACACGGTGGTGGTGTTGCTTACGCTATTGTATCTAAAGGTGGCTTAATCATTCAGCAAGAAAGTGATAAAATTGGCTACGTAGAAACAGGTCACTCGGCAATTACAACAGGTGGTAAACTAAAGGCAAAGTATGTTATACATACAGTTGGCCCTGTTTGGCAAGATGGAAAAAATAAAGAAGAAAAGTTGTTAAAAAACGCAGTTATTAGTGCTTTAGATCTGGCTCAAAAATATAGGCTAAACTCCATAGCATTGCCTTCTGTATCTACTGGTATCTTTGGGTTTCCAAAAGAACTAGGGGTAAAAATTATTGTAAATTCTGTAATTGAGTTCATAAAGGTGCATGATTTACCCAAAGAAATTCATTTTACAAATATTGACGAATACACAAGCAATTTGTTTGCTTCGTATTTAAAGGTTTTAAATGTCGATTAAAAAAATTGGTGTAGTAAAAAAGTCTAATGTAGAAAACTTAGATATACTAGTTAATGAAACAAAAAGTTTTTTTGCAAAAAAAGGCGCTGAAGTTATTTTTGAGCAAGATGTGGAAAGTCTAGATAACAATATTCCAACCTTACAAGAGCCTCTTGACCTGATAGTGGTTTTGGGTGGCGATGGTACCTTTTTAAGTGCAACACGCGTTGTATTAAAATCACACTACGATATACCAATAGTTGGCGTTAATCTGGGGAAAGTTGGTTTTTTGACTGAGATTTCTATTGAGACGATGTTTTACAATCTAGACAAAATTTTTAATAACGATTTTGCAATAGAAGAAAGAATGATTATAAATGTAAATTTTGAGCCAAATTCAAACAATCAGCAAAACTACAGCGTATTCAACGATGTTGTAATAAATAAAGGCGCGCTTGCAAAAATTATTGGCATTGACACATATATTGAGTACAACTCAAAAAAACAATTCGTGTCAACTTTTTTTGCCGATGGACTAATAGTTGCTACACCATCTGGCTCCACTGCGTATAATTTAGCAGCCGGTGGACCCATTGTTTATCCTGAGCTAGATTCATTTATATTAACACCAATTGCACCGCATACGCTCTCAAATAGGCCCATTGTGTTACCCGATAATGTAACTATACATTTACAGCTGCATGAAGACATAGATAGGGTTTTTTTGACGCTTGATGGTCAAATGGGCTTTAGATTAAACAAAGGTGATAAAATCACACTAAACAAATCTAGTCGAAAGATAAAACTTATCACAGATAAAAATAAAAATTATTTCGATATATTAAGAGTAAAACTGGGGTGGGAAGAGCGAAAAGTCACCGCTTTAAACTATGATAAAAAATATAAAGATTAAAAATTTTTTAACCATAAAAAACTTAGAAATTAATTTTGATAAGCACTTTAACACGATAGTGGGTGAGTCTGGTGCAGGTAAATCGCTTATCTTAAAGGCAATAAGCGAGGTTTTCTCAATTAAAAACGACACGCAAATGGTAGGAAACTTTGGCGACTCCTGTAAAATAAGCATTGATTTTGATTCGAATTTATCAAAGTATAATTTTTCCCAACGCAACTTTACGATAGTAAAAATTTTAAAAAAAAACAAATCTCAGCTTTTTCTAAATGATATACAATTAAGCAATAAAATTGCTCAAAATATAAAAAATGATATTGTAAATATCGTTTCACAGGATTATCGCTTTGAACTATTTGAAAAAGATAGATTTCTTGAGGTTTTAGATTTATTTATCGATCCAAATATAATTGAAAATTACAAAATGGCATTTACTAATTTTAATGAAGCAAAAAAAACAATTAATGAGCTTAAATCTAAAATCAAATCTATCGATAACGCTCACACTGAAATCTTAATTGAACTTATAGATAAAACAGATCCGCAAAAGGATGAATACGACGAGCTGATTAACAAAAGAAAACAAATTAAACAAGATTTGGCGCTAAAAGATTTTATACAGCAATTAAACGCACTTTTTTATGAAGGCAAAAATAATCTTTACGATACCATTATTGCATCATTTAAAAAAATAAACAATATTGAATCCGACGCTTCGCTAAAAATGCAAAATATTAGCAATTCTTTAAACAAAATTTTAGACGAACTAAATACGCTAAAACCATTATTTGAGTACAGTAAAGATGATGAAGTTTCTATAGATAATATTGAAAGAAGGCTCTTTGAACTTGAAAACTTGCAGAGAAAATTTGGAAAAACCATAAATGAAATATTAGATGAAAAACAAAAATTATCTCAATTAATTGGCAAGAAAAACTCAATGCAAGAGCAATTGTTAGAAGAGCAAGACAAACTGCAAACTCTAAAAGATAAATTAGAACAAGCAGCTTTCCAACTAACAAGTCAAAGAAAAAAACAGGCGGATCGCTTAATTGATGGCGTTATGCAAAGTATGTCTGATTTAATGCTTGAATCAGCTGATTTTGATATAGTTTTTGAGAAAGTGGAGTGTAGCGAAAACGGACAAGACAAAATAACTCTGTTTTTTTCTGCCAATAAGGATTTGCCTAAAAAAGAATTGTCAAAGATTGCATCTGGAGGAGAAAAATCTAGATTTATTTTGGCACTTTTTGAGTATATTGGACAATTAAGCCAAAATACAATTATCTTTGACGAGATAGAAGAGGGCACAGGTGGAAAAACACTTACGTCTATTGTCTCTAAACTCAAAAATCTCTCTTTACAAAACCAGCTTATTTGCATTACACATTCTTTAGAAGTACAAAATGCGGCAGATAAAATATTTACGATAGAAAAAACCTTTGAAAACTCCAATACGGTAACCTATTTATGTCAAATGTAGTTTTTGTAACAGGCGGAGGTACGGGCGGTCATTATTTTGCTGCTGAAAGCTTTGTTAATTATTTAAAAAACCATGGATATGAACCTATTTTTATAGGTAGCGAGTTTGGGATAGAAAAAAAATTGGCTCACAACCTGGGTATTGAGTATAAGCTGCTTAAAACAAAGGGTTTTGCAGGTAAAAATTTTTTAGACAAAATAAGAAGTATAGTGTATTTATTTAGTGCTAGTCTAAAATGTTTATTTTATACGTTAAAATATACGCCAACCTTTGTAATAGGTTTTGGGGGTTACACGAGCATACCTGTTTTACTAAGCGCTGTTTTGGCTCGCAAAAAAAGGATTATAGTTGAGCAAAATTCTATTCCAGGCCTTGCAAACAAAATCTTAGCTAAGTTTTGCCATATCGTTTTTGTAAATTTTGACTCAACAAAGCAATTCTTTAGAAAAAATCATGTATACTGGGTAGGAAACCCTATTAGAACAAGAAAATTCCCAAACGAAAGAAACTTTTTAAATGATTTTTTGCGTATTGGTGTAGTTGGTGGCAGCCGTGGCGCAAAAACTATAAACAACGCATTATTTGAGTTTGCCCAAATTATAGATGATGATTTAAAATCAAAAATTGAAATCATTCACCAAACAGGCATTGATGATTACAAAAAAGCGCTTCAAATATACCAAAAATACAATATAAAAGCCAAAATTTATGACTTCATATACGATATGGAAAATTTTTACCGAAATATTGACATTATTGTTTCAAGGGCAGGCTCAAGCACACTATCTGAGATTGCATGCTATGGGTTGCCATCAATATTAGTACCATACCCATACGCCATTTATAACCACCAGTATGCTAACGCACAATATTTTGAAAAACCCAATGCTGCTAAATTAATTTTGGATAAAGATTTTAATGGATATTGTCTAAAAAATTTTGTATACTATATAAAAGTGGATGAGTTGGTAAAGATGTCTAATGCAGCTTTTGGTCTGTGCAAAAAAGAAGTTTGCAATAGAATGCTAAATATTATCGAAAAAGAGTTGGTTAAAGATGGTAAAAGTAATTAGTATAACAAATCAAAAAGGTGGCGTGGGCAAAACTACAACAGCCATAAACTTAGGCACAGCTTTAGCAGTATTTTCAAAGAAAGTTTTAATTATTGATATGGATCCGCAGGCAAATGCAACAAGTGGCCTTGGTGTATTAAAAACAGACTCTATTTATCAAGCCCTCATTGGTAAAAAAACGCTAAAATCCCTCATCCAGTATACATCTGTAAAAAACCTTTATTTAGTGCCTTCTAATATTTCATCAATTGCCATAGAAAGCGAGCTCAAAGACAAAGAAGGCAAAGAATTTATTTTAAAAAAACTAATTGATCCCATTCAGGAGCAGTTTGATTATATACTTATTGATTGTCCACCATCGCTTAGTCTTTTTACTATAAATGCACTTGTAGCGTCTAATTCTGTGCTTATTCCCGTGCAATGCGAGTATTTTGCGCTTGAAGGTTTAGCACAGCTAATAAACACTATAAATCTAGCAAAAAAAACATTTAACTCAAATCTTAAGATTGAAGGAATTCTTTTAACCATGCATGATAAACGCAATAATCTTTCCAGACAGGTTGAAAATGAAATAAAACAGCATTTCTTTAAATACATGTTTAAAACGCTTATACCCAGAAATATAAAACTAGCCGAAGCACCTAGTTTTGGAAAGCCTGTTATAACATACGATATAAAATCAGCTGGCAGCGTAAATTATTTGGCACTTGCCAAAGAGGTTTTAAAGAGTGGCTGAGAAAAAAGCTTTAGGCAAAGGTTTATCTGCAATATTTAACGATTTTTCAGAAGATAGTGAAAATATTGAAAATGTTTTAATAGATGATATAAAGCCTAGCCCATATCAGCCAAGGAACTTTCAAAACGATGAAACTCTACATGAGCTTGCAGACTCAATAAAAGAAAAAGGCGTTATACAGCCTATAATAATTAGAAAAAAAGGCGATTTTTTCGAGCTTATTGCAGGTGAGCGCAGGCTTAGGGCTTCAAAATTAGCTGACCTTCAAACAATACCTGCAATCATTAAAAATTTTTCAGACGAAGAGGCAGCGCAAATTGCACTTATAGAAAATATACAAAGAGAAGATTTAAATCCGCTCGATGAAGCACTAGCATACAAAAAACTTATCGAAAACTTTAGCTACACCCAAGAAGATCTAGCCGAAAAATTGGGTAAAAACCGTGCAACAATAGCAAACACACTAAGGCTTTTAAATCTCCCAAAACAAATCATAGAACTCATCAAGACAAATAAAATTACAGCAGGACACGCAAGGGCGCTTTTATCCCTAGATAACGAATCATTTCAGATTGAGTTAGCAAACCTCATAGTAGAGAAAAAACTCAATGTTCGCGATACTGAAGCAAAAGTTAGAGAAAAAAAAGCTCAACTTGATTTTAGCCAATATGAAAAAACACTCAAAGAGTTTCTAGAAGCTCCAATCAAAATAAAGTTTACTGGCAAAAAAGGCAAAATTGAGATTACTTTTAAGTCAAAAGATGAATTGGAAAATTTATTGGCTAAGTTTTCTAAAACCTAAAAATGGCTATTCTATCAAAACCTGAATAGTCTTGCTTAATGCAAACAAGTTCACTGATTTGCTCTAAAAAAAAGCTCATGTTAGGTGCAATTTCCATCAATAAAAACTTGGCAATATTTTTTGATTGGTTGATAATGTTTTGTATTAGAAAATAATTTTGATCACACAAAAGCGCTATTTTTGGCTCGTTTTTGACCTCTTTTGATAGGCTATTAAACTCGCTTGGCAATATATATGGTGGGTTTGATACAATTATATCAAAATTGCTTTTGAATGCAGACAAAAGATTACCATTAACTAAATAAATGTTTGATTTTAGTAATTTCTTGTTTATGTTTGCCACTTTTAAAGCCTTATATGAAATATCAGAAGCGATTACTGTAGCGTGCGTAAAGTGTTCTATAGAAATTGCAATTGCGCCAGAGCCTGTACCTAAATCTAAAATATTTTTTAGACTATAATTGCGAATATAATAAATAGCTTCTTCTGCTAAGTTTTCTGTATCTGGTCTTGGGATTAAAACATTTTTATTGACATAAAATTCTAAGCCCATAAATTCTTTTTTGTGTGTTATGTAGGCGAGGGGTTCTCCATAAACTCTTCGTCTTGCATATTTGAGCATATTATAAAAAAAAGTCTGATTTATTTCTAAATCTGGGTTTGATAACACAAATAAGTCGTCTTTTTTAAGCGTATAGGCAGCTATTATGGTACTTTCTAACAAAAAATTTCCTACGTTGTGCTTTCTTAGTATGCTGCTAATTGCTTGCATTGCCTTTCTAAGTTTCATATTTTTTCAATAATTAAAAAATTTTCTTTTTTTGTAGCTTTTATGAGTTTTCTTAATACCAGGGTTTTGCCATTTTCAATAGTATTTATTAGACGATTAATATTAATAAAGCTTAATGAATAGTAAGAATTGGTAATTTTTTTAACAGCCAATTTTAAAACACGTGACTTAATTGCATAATCGCTTGAGAGGATCTTAAGGTTGATAATTGCTTTACTTGCAAAACACACTGTGGATTCTACAAAATTTTCATAAGTAAGATTATTTAAAAGCGCTGCATCATCGCTTAGCATCTCAATTTCTTTATATAAAGTAGAGATTATATTTGGGTTGTAGGTTTTAAGTGTTTCAATTAGCTCTAGTCTAACCTTGTTCCTTTTGTATTTAGTATCAAAATTGGTCGTATCTGTCCTGTATTGTAAATTATTTTCATTTAAAAAATTCAATATCTGAGATTTTTCTATTATTAACATAGGTCTAATGTAGAAATCCCTACTTGGCTTTAGCGAAGATAGACCATCTAAAGAAGAACCCCTAATCAAATTAATAAGAAAAGTTTCAACAAGGTCATTTTTGGTATGGGCAACAGCAATTTTATCTAAGTTGAAATTTTCCTTGCATCTTTTGAAAAAATCATACCTCAAAATCCTTGCTTGCTCTTCAAGTCCTTTTTTGTTATCTTGAGAGATTTTTAACACATCTTTGTTCTCTTTATACAATTCTACACTATAATATTTTGCCAAAGATTCAACAAAATGTTCATCTGCATCTGAATCCAGTCTTATCTTGTGATTAAAATGCAAAAGTAGTAAATCTAAATCAAACGCTTTTTTTATATGTTCAAAAAAATAAAACAATAATACCGAGTCACTACCTCCAGAAATAGCTATACCGATCTTTTGATTTTTGTAAAATAGTTTTTTTGCTAAAGCAAAGTCTAAAATTTCATCAAATAGCTTACTCACAAAAAAATTATACACAAATTTTAAATTTTTTGGTATATTTTAAAAAGGAGGGTCAAAAGATGCTTAAAGATAAAAAAATTGGTTTTATAGGTGTTGGCAATATGGGTAGTGCTTTTTTAAGTGGCCTTATAAGTATGGGCATACCAAAGGAAAATATTTTTGCAGCAGACAAACACAAAGGCGATGTTATCAGAGAAGAGTACGATATAGGTATATTTAATAACTTTGAGTTAGCAAGCCGTGCTGAGATTATTATTATAGCGGTAAAACCTGCGGATATCTTTGATTGTTTGTCAGATATTAAAGAAGCAGTTGACGATAAAAAACTCATAATATCCATAGCTGCTGGCATCAAAACGCAAGATATCGCAGGATTTTTGCGACAGGATGCAAAAATTGCAAGGACAATGCCAAACATAGCAGCTTTAGTAAGAGAGTCGATCACAGCGATATATTGTAATGATTATATAACAAAAGAGGAAGAAGAGATAGTTATAGCAATAATGAGTTTAATTGGTAAAACTGTTGTATTGGAAACAGAAGGTTTAATGGATGCAATAACGGGACTTTCAGGTAGCGGGCCAGCATATGCTTTTGAGATAATTGAAGCAATGGCAGATGGTGGTGTTAAAATGGGATTAAAAAGAAAAGATGCGATAAAGCTTTCCGCTCAAGTATTAAAAGGCGCAGCTGAATTAGTGCTAAAACTTAAAACACACCCAGCAGAGTTAAAAGATTTAGTTACCTCACCTGGCGGATCAACAATTTATGGTTTAAATGTTATGGAACGCGCTGGTCTTCGGGGCATTTTTATGGATGCAATATCAGCTGCGACAAAACGCTCAAAAGAATTAGGCGAATCTAAAAACCAATATTAAGCTTTAGTCCCACACCAACTTCGTCTTTTGGGATATTATTTATAATGCTATTTGGGTTTTTTTCGATATCGTTGTGTTTATACTCACCAATAAACTTCAATTGAGCGTTATTCGATAAATTAAAATTCACACTAGAATCTAATTTTAATCTATTTATGTTTGCTGGGGATTGTGATATATTAACTGGTAGAGTCTTTGAAGAAGTATAGCTTATACTTGACTCAAAACCGCCTTCATTTGATTTGCTTTCAAAATTTATTTGTGGGCCAATGAGTGTTTGTGTTATTGGCTGGTTAAAATTAGAATCAACACAACTAGAATTAAGAGAATATTCACCAGAACACAAACTCCATTTATCTATATTTGCACCAATCCCAAAACCTACAAAAGTATTGCTATTTGCCTCTATTTTTCCTAAATTAAGGTTTGTTGGCTTTGATGTATAGCCAAAAAGTGATTCTTCTGGTAATAAATTTAAACTTGAGTAATCGTATACGCTGCCAGCATATGCGCTGCCAACTATGCACAACACACATATTAAAATTAAAAAAAACCTCATACTTTAAATTTATTGCACCTTATCTAAAAAATCAATACAAAGAAGCGGCTAAAGGTTAATTTAGCCGCTTAAATTACTGCTTTAGAAATATTATTTCGTCATTCGAGACATCAACAAGATAAGAATAGTCTTTTGTAATTTCGCTATTTAGAATTTTTTTGGCGATGATATTTTCTATCTTGTTTTGAATAAAGCGTCTAAGTGGTCTTGCACCATAAATCTGATCAAAACCTTCTTGTGATATCTTTTCTAATAAGGAATCTGAAAAATTTATTTTGAAACCTTTTTGGGCAAGCTTGTTTCGTGTTTTTTCAAGCAAGAGTTTTACAATTTCCTTTATCTCATTGATGCTCAAAGGATTAAATATTATAATCTCATCAATCCTGTTTAAAAACTCGATTTTAAAAAATTTTCTCAACTCTGCGTTTATATTTTCTTTAACTTTTTCAAAGTCTTTCTTAAATTCTTGCAGATTTGTGTCTTGCCTTAGATTTATCAAGTATTGACTACCTAAATTAGATGTCATAATAATAATAGTGTTTCTAAAATCAACAGTCACACCTTTTGAATCAGTAAGCCTTCCATCGTCCAATACCTGCAGTAATATATTAAATACATCTGGATGAGCTTTTTCTATCTCATCAAGCAGTATAACAGAATATGGCTTTTTTCTTACCACCTCGGTTAACTGACCGCCTTCTTCGTAGCCTACATAGCCAGGAGGAGCGCCAATAAGCCTAGAAACGGAAAATTTTTCCATATACTCACTCATATCTATTCTAATTAAGGCACGTTCATCATCAAATAAAAATTCAGCTAACGCTTTGGATAATTCTGTTTTTCCCACTCCTGTTGGACCTAAAAACAAAAACGAAGCAATAGGTCTGTTTGGGTCCGATAAGCCTAGTTTTGATCTTCTTACCGCATCACTTACTGCCGCTACGGCTTGATCCTGCCCAACAACGCGTTTTTGTAAATTTTCTTCCATTTTAATGAGTTTTTCTTTTTCGCCTTCAAGCATCTTTTGCATAGGTATACCTGTCCAGCGAGAAATTATATTTGCAATTTCCTCTTCTGTTACTTCTTGTGTCAGAAGGCGTTCATCAAGGCCGTTTAGTTGTTTGTTCTTTTCTTCCAATTCTTTGGCTAACTTAGGTAGCTCACCGTATTTTAGGATACTTGCCTTTTCAAAATCTCCACTTCTTTCTGCTAATTCAATTTGAGATTTTGTCTTATCAATCTTTTCTTGAATAGTTTGTATTTCTTTTATGAGATTTTTCTCGAATTGCCATTTTGCATTTAACGTATTTAGTTGCTCTTTGAGTTTAGCTAATTCGTTTTCTATAACCTCAAGCCTTTTTTTGGATTCTTCGTCTCTTTCTCGCTTTAGAGCTTCTTTTTCTATCTCAAGTTGAGTAATTTTTCTACTTAAATTGTCAATAGGTTCAAATGTGCTTTCTAATTGTATTTTTAAGCTTGCCGCCGCTTCATCTATTAAATCAATCGCCTTGTCTGGAAGAAATCTGTCTGTTATATACCTGCTGGATAGTACTGCTGCTGCTATTATTGCAGAATCTTTGATCTTAACGCCATGGTGTATTTCGTATTTTTCTTTTAATCCTCTTAGAATTGATATAGTTCCTTCAACGCTTGGTTCTGCTACAAAAACTGGCTGAAAACGCCTTTGAAGTGCTGCATCCTTTTCTATATATTTTCTATACTCTTTAAGTGTGGTTGCACCTATGCATCTTAGATCGCCACGCGCTAGCATAGGCTTTAACATGTTTGATGCATCTAGACTGCCTTCGCTTGCGCCAGCACCTATAATTGTATGAAGCTCATCTATAAATAAAATAATATTGCCTTCGGCGCGTTTAATTTCATTTAAGACTGCCTTTAATCTATCCTCAAACTCACCTCGATATTTAGCGCCAGCAACTAACGCGCCCAAATCCAGTGCTATTAGCAATTTATTTTTAAGACTTTCTGGTACATCACCCTTTGTAATCCTTTGAGCCAATCCTTCTATAATGGCAGTTTTTCCCACACCAGGATCACCTATTAAAACAGGGTTATTTTTTGTGCGCCTAGACAAAATCTGAATAGTGCGTCTAATTTCTTCGTCTCTGCCAATAACCGGATCAAGTTTATTAGCCCTTGCAAGTTCTGTTATATCTTTACCGTATTTTTTTAAAGCTTCGTATTTTTCCTCAGGGTTTTGATCCGTAACTCTTACGCTACCTCTTATATCTACTAAACTTTTAAAAATCTTGTCTTTTGTAACGCCAACCACAGATAGAACAACCGCAGCATCGCACCTTTCAGTTAGAGCTAATAGAAAATGCTCTACACTAATATATTCATCTTTTAGATTATTGGCTTCTTCTTCACTTCTTTTGAATACATCGTTTAGCTCTGAAGTAATATATATCTGGTTATCTTGGATATTGCTTACCTTTGGAATTTTTTCAATACCTTTTTCTAGCTCTATATCTAATTGATTAATATTGATACCGATTTTTTTAAAAATTGTAGTGGTTATACCATCTTTATCGTTTATTATGGCTTTTAGTAAATGGAGAGAACTTACAAATTGATTATTGTAAGAGCTTGCTATTGTTTTTGCACTCTGCAACGCTTCTTGTGCTTTTATCGTTAATTTATTTATATCCATAGATTACACCTCTTTAATAAAAGAGGGGCCTTTATAACCCCTCTTTATTTTGCTTTTGTACAGCAATTTCTATTTCTTTTGGTTTTGCTTCTGATTTCTTAGGTAACTCTACTTTTAATATGCCATTTTCGTATTTGGCTTTAATTTGCTCTTTATCAATATTGTCTGGCAAAAAGAAACTTCTAATAAAGCTACCATAATTGCGTTCAATCCTGTAATAATTGTCTTTTGACTCTTTCTTTTCAAATTTTCGCTCGCCAGAAATCGTTAGAGTATTGTCCTCAATTTTAACCTTACAATCTTTTTCATTCATCCCGGGTACTTCTACTTCAATCTGAATGTTGCCATCTGTTTCATAGATATCAACGGCTGGTAACCATTTTGAGTCCTGAAGGTTAAACGATGGTAATACATCTTCAAACATTTTGTTAATCCTTTCTTGCAAAGTTGTTAACTCCTTAAAAGGTTCTAATGGCTTAAACATAACACACCTCCAATTCTTTAGTTTTTCATTTTGAAATATAATCCCTAATAAAAGATTGTCAAGTATAAAAGCCTATACTTGACATTTATTTATTAAATACTATATTAACTGCAAAAGGAGGTAAAAATGAGAGATCCTTACGAGATCTTAGGTGTAAACAAAAATGCAACAGATGAAGAAATAAAAAAAGCTTTTAGAAAATTGGCTAGAAAATACCACCCAGACCTAAATCCAAATAACAAAGAAGCAGAAAAAAAATTTAAAGAAATCAACGAAGCTTACTCTATTCTTTCCGATAAAGAAAAAAAAGCTCAGTACGATCAATTTGGGTTTAGTGGTTTTGATTCAAGTAATCAAGATCAGGGTAACTTCCGCAATTACTACAATTATTCTAATACAGACTTTGATATTGGTGATATTTTTAATAATTTATTTAGAAAAAAATCTAAAAGCTCCAGTGGTTTTGATTTTAGAGGGTCTTCTTTCTTTAATGATTTTGAAAAAGAAGATGGTGATGCCACATATAGTGTAGTATTGGATTTTAACCAGGCGCTAAAAGGAGACATTGTAACTTTAAATATTGATAATGAGCAAATCAAAGTTAAGATTCCAGAAGGCATAGTAGATGGCACAAAGTTAAAAGTAAAAGGCAAGGGCAAAAAAACACGCACAGGGAGAGGCGATTTACATTTGACAGTTAACGTCAAACCAGACCCAAACTTTTACATAAAAGATGGTAGGCTCTACACAGATATTGATATACCGCTTAAAACTGCTCTACTGGGTGGCAGTATCGATGTTAAAACACCTAAAGGCAATATAACCATAAAAATACCAAAGGGGACTCAAACGGGCACAATATTTAAAATCCCAAATAAAGGCTTAAAAAATGATGCATTGTACACCAAAGTAATTGTAAAAATACCACAAAATTTAACAAAAGAGCAAGAAGAAGTCTTAAACAAAGCATTATAGAAAGGAGAAACCCATGAGATTCAGAAAAGATGTCTATAGTATTAGTATGTTTTGCAAAATCGTTGATATTCACCCACAGACCTTAAGGGAATACGAAAAAAGCGGGATCATTAAACCTAAGCGAACAAAAGGCAACATAAGGTTTTTTACCGATGAAGATATAGAAGATGTGAGATTTATAAAAGAAATGACAAAAACTTTGGGCGTTAATCTAGCTGGCGTAGATATCATTATGAGACTCAAAAATCAAATTAGAGACCTAGAAAAACTTATTGAAGAACTATACAAGCAAATTCCAGGACTAAGTGTAAAAGAAAATTCTACCTTACCCGTTGTTAAAGAAGAACCAAAAAAACCTGACATTATTGAAATTAAGATAGAGACTTAGGAAAAAAACATCTTTAGGGCAGCAAATAAAATTGCAGCAAAAAGCAAGTACTTTACCCACACAATCTCGTTTAAAACCATGTAGCGTGCGCCAAAACTTGAGCCAATGGCGCTGCCTATAGCTAAAATAAAACCTATTTTCCAATCTACCTGGTTATGAATGGCAAAAATAATTAAAGAAACAATGGTGTATACAGCAATTATAGCAACTTTTGCAGCATTTGTCTTAACTATATCAAAACCCTCTAAAAACATTAAAGCGCTAATAAAGAAAAAACCAACACCAGCCTGCAAAAAACCACCATAAAAACCAATAAAGAAAAAAGTTAAATATGATAAAATATTGCTTTTCTTTGTTGCAATTTTATTTTTTTTCCAAATATCTTTTTTTAAGACAATAAAAGCACCCATTAATAAGATTAATACAGCGGCAATTTTTTTTAACAAACTTTCATTTATCTGGACAACCACAAGTGTGCCACAGATAGCTCCAAGTGTTGCAGGAATTGATAAAATTAAAGAGCGCTTCAAGATATGAACTTTATTTTTCTTAAAACTATAGGTAGCAGCTAAATTTTGGATTAAAATAGACACCCTGTTTGTGCCGTTTGCTACATCTATACTTAAGCCTAAAAATGTCAAAAGAGGAAGTGTAAGCATAGAACCACCGCCGGCCATAACATTCAAAAAGCCCGTTAATAAACCAACTAAAAAGATTAAAAAAATCTTTAGGATATCCACTGAACTATTATAATTATTTATTTAATAATTGTCAATGTATTAGAGTTTGCTAAATTAGTTGACATTTTAAATCGTCTTTAGTATCTTGAAGGTATTAAGGAGGAAAAGGTGAGAGATTTTGGCAAAATTATTGTTGGTATAAGAGAAAAAAAACCGCTTGTGTATAACATTACAAACCTTGTTGTTATAAATATAAGTGCCAATGCGTTACTATCAATAGGGGCAAGTCCAATAATGTCTTTTGAAAAACAAGAAGCAGCTGATTTAGTTAAAATAAGCTCAGCGCTGCTTATCAACATGGGCACACCTACGCAAGATACAATTGAAACAATGATTATTGCCGCCAAAGCTGCAAACAAAATCGGTATTCCTATTATTTTTGATCCGGTTGGAGTTGGTGCAAGCTCGTTTAGAAATGACATTGCAAATAAAATTCTTTCTGAGGCAAAAGTGGATATCCTTAAGGCAAACGCATCTGAGGTTGCAAATTTATCTGGTTTAAAAGTGCAAACAAAAGGCGTTGAGTCCTGCGAGACTATAGAAAACATTACAGATATTACAAAAAATTTAGCCAAAGAACTTGGCTGTATCGTATGCACTACCGGCAAAACAGATGTAATATCTGATGGAAACGAAGTTTATTTGTGTGAAAACGGTCATGAAGCCCTAACAAAAATTACTGGATCTGGATGCATGCTTGGCTCAATTATGGGTGCAACAGCTGGCGTATGTGGTAAGGATTATCTAATAGCAGCTCTTTGCGCTTGCTTAATAATGGGCATATCTGGAGAAATAGCCGCTTCGAAAACAAATATGCTTGGTAGTTTTCAAGTAGAATTTTTTAATGCGCTATCGATTTTTGAACCTGAAACCTTCAATAGTGCAAGATATAAAAAATTGTGAAACTTGGAATACACTTATCTATCGAACATATAATTGACGAATTGCCTATTTTGTGCACAACATACAAGCTTGATTGCTTCCAATTTTTTACAAAAAGCCCTCGCAGATGGAGCCAAAAATTAATAGATGAAAGCACAGCTATAACTTTTAAAAAAAATATGCAAAATCAAAATATAAATCCGCAAAATGCTTTTATACACTGCTCGTATCTGATAAACCCTGCAAACCCAACATCAAAAACATACAGTGAACTGGAGTATGAACTTGAAAACGCATATAGGTTGGGCATTTACAATTTAGTCTTGCATCCTGGCTCATGTAAAGATTCAGATTGTTTAGAAAAAGCTTCAAATACCATAAAACATATATTAAAACAATATCCAAATATCAATCTTTTGCTTGAAAACACTACACGCATAGGTAGTACCCTTGAAGATTTAAAAATATTAAAAGAAAAAATTGGCGAAAACGTATTTTATTGTATAGATACTTGTCATTTATTTGTAACTGGTTATATTTTAGATGTGGACATAATTGATAAAATATTAAACATTGATAATATCAAATTATGGCATTTAAATGATTCCAAGGCAGCATTTGGTTCAAAACTAGATAGACACGAAAAGTTAGGAAAGGGTCTAATCGGTTTTGAAAACATAAAAAAACTCCTACGCTTGCCAAAAATACAAAACGCTTCTTTTATACTTGAAACCCCAGGCACCAACGCAACACGCTCGAAAGAAATCCAAATATTAAGGAAATATTTATGAAGCCATGGTATTACATTTCTGTGCTGCTTATAGGGCTTAGCATTGTTTTTGTACTTTGGATGATTAGGAAGTTTAAAAAAATAAAAACCCCAGCTATCAAAAAATATACGCTGAAGGATTATTTATTATCAAAAAATGAGCGCATTGTATATGAAACGCTGCTTTTGTATTCAAAAGATTTTAATTTAGAAGTTCTGCCTAAAATGAGATTACCGGAATTTATACATGTCGACAGGAAAAATAGAAATACTTTTTTTATGATACAAAATAAATTCGTAGATTTTTTAATTGTAGACAATATAAGGATTAAACCGAAATTTGCTATAATTTTAGAAAAAAAAGCTTTAAAGGAAACAAACTTAGAGTTTTTTAGCAATATCTTTAAGGAAATAAAGTTAAAATGGGCATTGATAAAAGAAGAAGAGTTTGAAAACACGCTTGAACTTAAAGAAAAGTTAAAAAAAATTTTGGAGGAAGCTTATGCTTGATAAAGAAATACTGGATTTTATAGTGTGTCCAAAATGCAAAGGAGATTTAAAACTTGAAGGAGAGTTTTTAATTTGCCAGAATTGCCAATCAAAATACCCAATCAAAGATGATATACCTATCTTGTTGGAAGAAGAGGCGCAAAAAATAAATCAAAATATAAAAAAAGAGGAGGTCTAAAATGAAGCTCGGTTTTATTGGTCTTGGGATTATGGGAAGCGCAGTGGCAAATAATCTTCTAAAAAGCGGTTTTAGGCTAAATATATATAACCGCAGTAGAAAAAAGGTAAAAGATTTAACTTCAGATGATTATGAATTTCTAGATAACCCAAAATTAGTAGCCCAAAATAGCGATATAATTTTTATGATGCTAAGCAACGATGAGGCGTGCGAAAATGTTGTTAGCTCAAATAATGGTTTACTTGAGGGCTTATCTAGCAATAAGATAGTGGTGAATTTTAGTACTGTTTCTTCTTATTATTCTCAAAAACTATGCAATGAGGTAAACAAAAAAAATGCGTTATTTTTAGAAGCTCCGGTTGTTGGTAGTAAAATTCCTGCTCAAAATGCCGCATTGATAATACTTTGTGCAGGCGATAAAAAAGCTTACGAAGCTGCTAACCCATATTTTGAAAAACTATCAAAACGAGTCTTTTATTTGGATGCTGTGCCGAATGCTTCTTATCTAAAAATTGTGAATAATCAAGTAATGGGCATAACTATGCAGGCTTTAGCAGAAGGTTTACATTTAGCAAAAAAACTCAATTTAGATTTAAATGTTGTTTTGGATTTGCTCAACTCAGGGGCTTTTGCTAACTCAATGTTTGATTTAAAAGGTAAAAATATTTTAAACAACGATTATAATGTTCATTTTCCCTATGAACATATGCAAAAGGATTTGGGTTTTGCCGTAAAATTAGCAGAAGATAAAAAAGCTTTTTGTCCAGCACTTTCCATAGTAAACGAAATATATAAAAAAGGCTTATCTTCTTACTCAAAAGAAGATATGTGCGCAATCTTTGAAGCACTCAATAGTTAAAAATTTTCAAGTTTGATATCTTCAAACAGTTTTTCTATGGCTTTGTTTGCTTCTTGCCACATTTTAGTTGAGGGACAATTTTGAACGAGAGTGCAAACAAAGTCACCTTGTACGCAAGGTGCAAGTTTTATGCCTTCTGTAAAAATACCTATTAAATCTTTGAGTGATACGTCTGTCTTTAGTATTTTATAGCCACCATGAGGGCCTTTTTTACCTTCTACTATACCGTGCCTTTCAAGCTTTGCTGCCAGTTGCTTTAAATAGTTTTCGCTAATTTTAGTTATCTGAGAAACTTTTTTTAGACTTATAGGCTCATTGGTTTTTTTGAGTTCTATTAGAAACCTTAAACTGTACCTAACGTTCGTTGGTAAAAACATAGCTAGATTATATAATGTTTTTTTTTATTTTCAATAAAAATTTGATTTTTTTTAACAAACTTGGTAGAATTTAAAAAATGGAAGATGAAACAATAGAAAATCTTATTAAGCGTAGTTTTGAAATCGAATCTTTTGAACAGTTGGTAGGCCAAGAACATTTATTTTCCAAAGGTAAACCTCTTTATAACTTTTATTACAATAACACATATTTACCCTCCTTGATTTTGTTTGGTCCGCCAGGTTGCGGGAAAACAAGTTACGCAAAACTTATAGCAAAGAGAAAAAACTTGCACTACATCTATTTAAATGCCTCAATTGCTACACTAAAAGACATAAAGTCGGCGCTTGAAACCAAAGAGCGCATTCTTTTGGTAATAGACGAAATCCATAGACTCGACCAAAAGCAACAGGATTATTTGCTTTCTTTTCTTGAAAATAACGTTGTGTTGATTGGTACATCGTTTCATAACCCATACTTTAAGCTCAACAGAGCTTTGCGATCACGACTATTTGTGTATGAGTTTAAAAATTTAAGTGAAAAAGATCTATCGTTATTACTGGATAGAGTTGAAGCTGGTGGTATTGTTACAGAAAAAGATGCACGCTTTATACTTATCAAACAGTCAAACCACGATGCAAGAAAGTTAATGAATATATTACTTGCTCTAAATTTAGACCATATTACAAAAAAAGATATAGAAAACCTTTTCAATATAGATTTGTCATACGATAATCTACAAGAGCATTATGATTTTATTTCCGCATATATTAAAAGTATTAGAGGCTCAGACTCAGACGCAGCTATCTATTACCTTGCGCGCATGCTAGAAAGCGGGGAAGATCCAGAATTTATAGCAAGAAGGCTTTGTATATTGTCAAGTGAAGATATAGGCCTTGCCGATAAGTATGCTATAAATATTGCTGCAAGCACACTTTTTATCGTACAAAATATTGGCATGCCAGAAGCAAGGATCAATTTAGCTTTTTGTACAATTTATTTAGCTTTAGCTAAAAAGTCAAACTCAACATACTTAGCCTTAAGCAAAGCCCAATCAGATATTAAAAATGGTGTATTGCTAAATGTTCCAAAACACTTGAAAACAAATTCTAAGGATTATTTGTACCCCCATAATTACAAAGGTAGCTTTGTTAAACAAGAGTATTTAGAAAAAAAACTAAAATACTTCTACCCAAAAGAAAATGACGAGATAGATCAGTGGATACCATACAAGAATTAGGGGAATTTGCGCTTATTGAGAAGATAAAAACTCTTTTTGAGCAGCCAGCAGATGCTTTAGGTATTGGCGATGATTGTGCTGTTATACCAATTTACAATACAAATTTACTTGTAACTGTTGATACACTGATAGAAAATGTGCATTTTTTTAGTGATCATCCAATGGAAAAGCTAGCGAAAAAAGCTATAAATATAAATATTAGTGATATAGTTGCCTGTGGTGGAGTGTCAAAATGGGCATTTTTGTCTTTATCGCTAAACCCATCAATGAAAATTTCTCAAATAGAAACTTTTATTGAAAGCTTGCAAAAAAGTTGCGCTTCGCGCAATATATATTTACTTGGTGGCAACACCGCAAAGGATGATAAACTATCAATAAATATCACTTTAATAGGACAAGCGGATAAGCCTATTTTAAGATCAACCGCCAAGCCCAATCAGGATGTTTACCTTACAGGAGAAATTGGATGTTCGGCTTGCGGATTTTATGCTATTAAAAATAAATTATCCGCAAGCGATAAATGCCTTGAAAGATTTTTAGCTCCAAAGGCAAGAACAGATTTAATTGATCAAATAAAACCATACGCTACTGCTATGATAGATATAAGTGATGGACTACTTCAAGACGCTGAGCATATTTGCAGCTCAAGTAATGTAGGCATAGATATATTTTTAGAAAATATAAACATATGCGAAAATCAAAATTTAAACGACATTGATAAGATTACCTTCGGAGAAGACTACGAACTATTGTTTTGCGCAGATCAAAAAGACAGATCGTCAATACTTGCAATAAGCGATGTAAAATTAATTGGACGCACAAACAACAGTAAAAAAATCACAATTTACAATAATGGCAGAATAATTATTCCCAAAAAATATGGATTTACACATTTCTGAGTTATTTAAAATTATCCTATTTATCATAGCTTTGGGTTTAAGCGCTTTTTTATCTTCGTCCGAAACTGCTATCTTTTCACTTAAAGCTAAAGATCTTCTCCATATAAGGTATAAAAACCAAAAAGCGTATGAAATTATAACAAATCTGTTAACAAACTCTGAAAGCTTTATCACAATGCTATTAATACTAAACGAATTTACAAATATCTTTGCCTCAATTTTATTTGCAAATATATTTCAAACGTTATTTGGCAATAAATACCTTGCAATTTCAAGTGGCATTGTAGTTTTTTTGCTGCTGCTTTTTGGTGAAATTACGCCAAAAAGCCTGGCTGTTAAAAATAATGTATTAATATCAACAATCTTTGCAAGGCCCCTTTATATTTTGTTTAAACTTTCATTACCGGTAGTGCACATTTTTACTGGTATAATAAATCTATTTAAAAAAATCTTTTTCAAAAACTTACAGCAAGAAAATGTTCTAACTATAACTGAAAAAGAATTTAAAAATATCGTTGCAACTTCAAAAAATATTTTTGACTCCCAAGAACAGCAAATGATAGAAAATGTTTTTAAATTTGAAGAAAAACAAATAAAAGATATAATGGTACCGTTGAGGAAAGTATTGATGTTTGAAGCAAGTACAAAAATTGAGTCTTTTATAAAACACCTTGAAAACATAAAATACAACAGAATACCTATCTACAAGCAAAAACGCAATGATATTGTTGGCATCTTATATATAAAAGATTTAATAAAGCGCAAATGGGAGTACGGTATTGACAACAAAGAAACTGTTGCTTTTATAGCAAGAAAACCTGCGTTTATTAGTCAAAATATAAAGATAGACATGGCATTTAAATATATGATAAAGCGCAAAATTCATCTATTAGTTGTAGTAGACAACCATAAAACAAGTATTGGTGTTGTGAGCCTTCAAGATATAGTAGAAGAAATCGTAGGAGAAATCGAAAATGATACAAATTAAGCTTTTGGCTTCAATTTTGTCTTGTAATTTTTTAAAGCTTGAAGAAGAAATTAAAGATGCAGAATTAGTTGGTTGCGATATGCTCCACTTAGATATTATGGATGGCCACTTTGTGCCAAACATTACAATTGGGCCGGATATTGTAAGACAAATACATAAAGCCACAAAATTAAAGCTTGATGTGCATTTAATGGTAGAAAACCCATCTTTTTGGTCAGAAAAGTTTATAAATGCAGGAGCTTATTCTATAACTGTTCATCAGGAAGCAGACTACCACTTAAATAGGCTAATTAATTCTATCAAGGGAAAAAATACAAGGGCCCTTGTTTCTATTAATCCAGCTACATCTCCAATTTTGTTAGAATATATATTAGAATATATTGATGGTGTGCTTATAATGTCAGTAAACCCAGGATTTGGCGGTCAAGCATTTATAGAAAATTCTCTAAAAAAAATAGAGTATCTATCAAAGTTTAAATATTTGCACAACCTTGAGTTTGTAATCCAAGTTGACGGTGGTGTGAATTTAGACAATATCAAAAGCTTGATTGATGCTGGAGCAGACGAAATAATAGCTGGAAGTGCATTGTTTAAAGTAAATAAAAGCGAATTTGTAAAAAAATTTAAAGAATTGACGAGGGTTACAATATGACAAAACATTACTTAGACGACGAAGAATTAGCTTTGCTTGAAAGCAGACTAAAAAGAAAACCAAGTGAATTTGAAGAAGCTATCATTTTTTCACTATGGAGTGAGCATTGCAGCTATAAATCTTCTAAAATACACCTCAAAAAATTACCTACAAAATCCGAAAGAGTTGTTATTGGGCCAGGTGAAAATGCAGGTGTTATAGATATTGGCGATAATTTCGTAGCTATTTTCAAGATGGAGTCGCACAATCATCCATCGTATATCGATCCATACAACGGCGCTGCTACAGGCGTAGGAGGTATTTTAAGGGATGTTTTTACAATGGGTGCAAGACCTGTATTAAATATGGATGCATTATTCTTTGGCTTGCTAGATCATCCAAAAACCCCTTATTTGTTGGATGGTGTGGTCAGAGGTGTTGGTGATTATGGAAACTGCGTGGGCGTGCCAACAGCTAGCGGCCAAACTCTATTTTTAGATTGCTATAATAATAATATTTTGGTAAATGCATTTACTTTAGGTATTGCAAAAAAGGATAAAATATTTTTAGGTATAGCTAAAACAATAGGGGCAGATGTTATTTATGTTGGTTCAAAAACAGGCAGGGATGGCATACATGGTGCAACAATGGCCTCTAGCTCATTTGATGAAGAATCCATAAAAAACCGACCAACTGTTCAAATAGGGGACCCATTTACGGAAAAATTGCTCATAGAAGCGTGCCTGGAAGTAATGGACAAAAATTTGATAGAAGGCATACAGGATATGGGGGCAGCAGGTCTTACCTCAAGTGCATTTGAGATGGCTCAAAAAGGTGGGGTGGGCGTTGAATTACGCCTTGACAATGTACCATTAAGAGAAAGTTTGACGCCACTTGAGATAATGCTATCAGAAAGCCAGGAAAGAATGCTTATCATAGCACCCCCAAAAAACAGTCAAGAAATTTTGAGCATTTTTAAAAAATGGAGCCTTGATGCAAATATCATTGGTAAGGTTATAAAAGAACAAAAGGTAATTTTACGCTTTAAAAATCAAATTATTGGCGAATTTGATCTTGATATTATAGAAAGCCCAATGTATGAAAGAAAATACTCAAAACCTAGGTATTTGGACAATATCAACACTCAAATTAACCTACCAGAGCCTCACAATTACAATAAAGTGTTGTTAGACCTTCTCAGCAAGCCAAATTTAGCAGATAAGTCATCTATTTTTGAACAGTATGACTCAACTGTTCAAACAAATACACTAAAAGGACCAGAAGGCGATGCATGCGCAATAATCGTTAAACAAACAAATACAGCTATATTTGCAAGCGTATGTGTAAATCCTATATATTGCTATCTTGATCCATTTGTAGGATCACAGTTGGCTGTGCTAGAAAATTACAGAAATATTATTGCAAGCGGTGGAGATCCGGTAGCAATTACAGATTGTCTTAATTTTGGCAACCCTCAAAACCCAGAAATTATGTGGCAGTTTGTTAAATCTATTGAAGGTATAAAATATGCTTGCGAATCTTTAAATACACCTGTTGTGAGCGGAAATGTAAGCCTATATAATGAAACAATAACAGAAAATATTTTTCCAACGCCAACTATAGCTATGGTGGGCATAGGAAAGCAAGAAGATGTGCTCAAAAGTCAATTTCAGTTTGCAAACAATACGATTGTTTTGTTAAACGATATAGAACTCAATTTGGGCGCAAGTCAGTATTTGTATTATATGTACAATAAAATTGATGGTATGGTTCCGAAAGCCAAAATAAAACAACACTTAGCGTTAAAAAATTTTTTTGATATAGCCCATAAACAGCATAGATTAATTGTAAGCGCAAAAGATATCTCAATGGGAGGCATATCAGCCTGTCTTGCTTTTATGTGCAACAACATAGGGTGCGAGTTAAAGATTAATATGCCCTTGCTAAAATATGAGTTTTTGTTTAGCGAGTCTCAAGCAAATATAATAATAGAAATTAAAAATCAAGATTTTGATATGGTAGAATCTATTGCTTATGAAAGTGGTATCAATGTTTATAGACTGGGATTTACAACAGACGAAAAAAGACTTAAAATAAATGATTTGATAGACGTTTCCATTGATGATATTAAAGATGCTAAAAGTAAAGCATTTAAGAAAATTTTGTCATGAAATGCTATTTAGTTAGTTTGGGCTGCCCAAAAAATTTAGTTGATACAGAAAATATTTTGTATGAATCTTCAAAGCAACATATAGAATTTGTATATAATCCAGAAGAAGCGGATATTTTGCTTGTAAACACCTGCGCTTTTATTCAGAAAGCTATAAAAGAATCTATACATACAATTTTGGAAATAGCGCAGAACAAAAAAGAAAATCAGAAACTTGTAGTAGCAGGATGTCTTATCGGCAGGTTTAAAAACCAGATAGAATCTCAAATACCAGAAGTTGACATTTTTATAGATACCAATAGCATTGATTCTATAAGCTTAGACAAAAAGTTTAATTACTGCAATTTAGCAAGGTCGTTTAGTGTTGAAAAAAGGATTGTGACCACATATCCTTATGCATATTTGCGCATATCAGATGGTTGCAATCACAGGTGTAGTTTTTGCACAATACCGCAAATAAGAGGCTCTTATAGGGAAAAAAATAAAAAAGATATAGAAAGTGAATTTTTACAATTAATAGAAAATGGTATTAAAGAAGTTGTTCTTATAGCCCAAGACACATCTTGCTATAACAACAATAATTTATCAGCTTTATTAAAAGATTTATCTAAATTTAATGGGGATTTTTGGGTAAGGGTCCTATACTTGTACCCATCGTCAATTACAGACGATCTAATAGAAACAATTGCTTCTTCAGAAAAAATCGTGCCTTACTTTGATATACCGCTTCAGCATGTAAGCGATAAAATGCTAAAGCTCATGCGCAGAAATTACAATAAAAAATTTATATGTGAGCTATTTGATAAGCTTTTAAAATATGATGTTGCAATACGCTCAACTTTTATTGTAGGTTTTCCCTATGAGGAAGACAAAGATTTCAAAGAGTTGATGGATTTTACACACAATTACAAAATTGATCGGCTAGGTGCATTTGAGTACTCAAAAGAAGAAAACACAAAAAGCGCTTCCTATAGCACTAACGTTCCATACAATCTCAGGCGAAAGAGGAGGGCATTGTTGCTTGCTGCTCAAAAAAACTTAAGCAGAGAAAACTTAAAACGATTCGTTGGCAAAAAACTAAAAGTTCTTATTGATAGTCCCAAAAAAGCGAGAAGTTATCTTGATGCACCAGAAATCGACGGCTCTCTAAAGCTTAAATATGAAAGACCTGTTGGCGATTTTGTTGAGGTTACTGTTTCAAAATCAAGCTTTTACGATCTTTTTGAGTAAATTTTTATTGCATTGAAACTAAAAAAATGCTAACATAAAAACCAAATGAACATACACGAGTATCAAGCGAAGAAACTGCTAAAGCACTACAGCATAAACATACCAAAAGGCTTTATAGTAACCGATGCTAAACAGTTAGATAACATTTTTTTTGAAAAAGACAAATCATACATTGCAAAGGTACAGATTCACGCAGGTGCAAGAAACAAAGCAGGCGGTGTCCAGAAAATATCTACTAAACAAGAGGCTATAGGATTTTGCCAAAAATTTTTAGGAAGGCGCATAGTAACACCCCAAACCCCAAAAGGAGGAAAAGTTGTCTCTGCGATTTACATAGAAGAAGCTTTAAATGGTAACCAGGAATTATATTTGAGTATTTTTGCAGATAAAAATAAACAATGTAATATAGCACTAGCCTCAAAAGAAGGTGGCATTGATATACAAGATGCTTTTAAAAAAAGCACAAGTAATATTGTCTGCATCGATCCTTTGCTTGGGTTTGCCCAATTTTATGCAAAAAAAGCTTTGTGTGCTTTTAATTTTAAAAAAGAACAGGCAAATAAATTTATCACACTATTGTCAAACCTTTTTAGATTATACAAAGATATTGATGCCGAGCTTGTAGAAATAAACCCCCTGATTGATACAGGTTATGATTTTTTTGCACTTGATGCTAAAATTGTGATAGATGATAATGCACTATTTAGACAAGACGAGGTTTTATCATATAGGGACATACTCCAGGAAGAGCCACTTGAGTACCAAGCAAGCCAAAATAATTTAAATTATGTAAAACTAGATGGTAATATAGCTATGGTTGTAAATGGAGCTGGGCTTGCTATGGCTTGTTTGGATACAATAGAAGATTATGGCGGGAAATGTGCAAATTTTTTGGATATCAAAGGTAGTGCAACAAAGGAATCTATTATAAAAGCCTTGGAAATTATTTATCAAGACAGTAGGGTAAAAGTTGTGTTTGTTAATATTATTGGCGGTATAGTAAGGTGTGATATAGTTGCGAATGCGCTTTTAGATTTTTGTGATACTTATAACTTTAGCTTACCTATTGTAGCAAGACTTGAGGGCGCAAACAAAAACGAAGCGATTGATATGTTAAGCACCTTTAAAAAGGGTAATATTGCAATTGTAAAAACCTTAAAAGAAGGTATTGAAAAGGTCATTTTATCTGCTGGAGAAAAACTTTGAGCATATTGATTGACAAATCAACAAGGGCAATAGTCCAGGGGCTTGGTAAACAAGGTATTTTACATACAAAGATTTGCTTAGATTATGGTACAAAAATCGTAGCGGGTGTTAGTTTAGGCAAAACTCATATAGATGGCCTTGACATACCAGTTTTTGATTGCGTATGGGAAGCGTTGCAATATGTAAAAGCCGATACCAGTTTAATTTTTGTGCCAGCAAATAATGCCAAAGATGCCATACTAGAGGCTCAAGACGCAGGCATAAAGCAAACTATTGTTATTACAGAAGGTATACCATTACAGGATATGCTTATAGCAAAAGCATTTGCAACAAAAAATGGTATGAAAATCATAGGACCTAACACACCAGGTATTATATCTCCAAAACAGTGCAAGCTTGGTATTATGCCAGAAAGCATATTTGATAAAGGAAACATTGGTTTAATTTCAAGGTCTGGGACTTTAATGTACGAAATAGCTCTTTTATTAAAAGAATCCAGCTTTGGCGTATCAACAGCTTTAGGCATAGGCGGAGATCCAGTATTGGGTATGGGTTTTGCTGAAGTATTAAGTCTTTTTGAAAATGACGATCAAACTGATTGCGTTGTTATGATTGGCGAAATAGGGGGCACTTTAGAAGTGGCCGCAATTGATACGATCAAAAAAATGTCAAAAAAAGTTGTTGCCTACGTTGCAGGTAAAGCTGCCCCAAAGCAAAAAAAGATGGGGCATGCTGGCGCAATCGTTTCTTCAAAAGATGAATCAGCACAAGCTAAAATCGAAGCACTTTCGAATGTTTGTTATGTAGCACAAAACCCGCTTGAAATTGTTACTTTGATTAAAAAAATACTATCTTAAACTCTCTATATACTCACTCGCAAGGCTAGATATGGTAAAGATTTCATCTTCATTTACGGCTTCAAAACCTTCAAAACCTACATCGTTTAATAATTTTTTATCAAAATTTTCGATTGCATACAAAATTTCACTCTGATAACTGGCTAATTTTTGAGAAATACAAAATGAATGAAATGCAAAACCATCATTTGAAGCATCCAAAATATTGAGTTGATCCTTTATGATTTTGGATGATTTCTCATATACCTCGTTAAACACAAAACCAAGATCAAATTTTGATTGCAAAAGGTCCTTTATTACGCTTTGATAACTGCCGCAAAAACTAAATTTGCAGCTTTCTAAATCAATTTCGTTTTTTTCAAGTAAAAATAAACCCATCATATGCACAAATGTTTTTTTATGAGCGGAGATTATGTTGATTGGTTTTGTAAGCTGTGTATAACTTTTTATATTTTTTGAACATACAAGTACTTCGTCAAAATGATTTATAGGCTTTGCAATGGGTATAAAATCTAATTCATTCATATATACAACCCAATCAAATGGGTTTGCGTATACTATATCAATTTCACCAGAAAAACAAGCATTTCTGCACTCATCAAAATCTTTATAAGGTATGAACTTTATCTTTTCTCCAAGTTTTTTTTGTAAATATGTAGAAACCAAAAACCAACCTGGTAAATTTTTTCCGCAATAGTTAGGATCAACTGTAAATTTATACATACTTTACCTTATATTTCAAAATCAACTGGTATATCACCAAGAATTTTCAAGTGAATATCAAATGCTCTCATATATTTAACTGCTGTCATCATAGAGCCTTTGAATTTTAATTTTCTACTCATTAAAGCCATTTTACCTGATAGTCCATTGTTTACAATTTTTTTCCAGTTTTCAAGGGTTGTCCACATTTCAAAATCGCATTTTCTATCATCTTTTTTACCAGCAAAAACAATTTCGCCTGCTTGACAGACCATCATCATATGAGGTAGATTTGGCTTATCTTCAATGTAATATTCCCAGCTTGAGTTAAAATTTCTTAAATCTTGCCGAATAATTAAGTTATTTGTATTCCATTGATCTGCAACTAATTTTATCCATCCTTCACTCATAAATTTTACACTCATACTTATCCCCCATTTCCATTAATAAGTTATCTAATTATAGTATAAATCATTTATATTATCAAATTTTTTTATATATTAATTTGACTTTTAAATTAACTTTTTTATAATTTTTAATGTATGAACAAAACAAAAAACAACCTATATGAAATAGTGTATAAAAGTTATGAGATTTTAATCAAAGATTTTCAAAATATAAATTTCGATTTACTATTGGACTTAGCCTTTAATTATCTTGATGTGGAACTTGTATGGGTTGGTATATTAAGTGACGGTAATTTAAAGGTAAGTAATGCAAAAGGTGAAGCAATTGGGTATATTAATGACAAATCTCTAAGAAGTTATCAGCAAAGCTTATTAAAAAGTTATTTGGATAGTTTTTTTGTGTCAAATGACATTCTAAGGGATGAAAGACTGTTTTACCTCAAAGATAATGCTAAAATATATAATTTTAACTCTGTATTTTTCTTCTCCTTTAAAATAAATAATTCAGATTATGGCTTTATTGTATTTTATTCAAAAAATAAAGATTACTTCGACAAACGCACAGTAGAAATCCTTTCAAACTTTGCATTAGCAGTAAAAACAGTTTTGCTGCTTCAAGAAAAGGAAAAAAAACATTCTTTATTGACGGACATAGTAGAAAACAGCTATCAAGGAATCGTAATAGCAAATAACCAAAACAAGATTATTTATACAAACAAAGCATTTGCTAAAATAACAGGATATAGTTTTGAAGAAGCAAAAAACAAAAACCCTTCTATACTAAAATCCAATTACCACTCAATAGAATACTACAAAGACATGTGGTATAAAATTGTCCATGAAGGGCACTTTGAAGGCAAAATCTATAACAAGAAAAAAAATGGTGAAGTATACGAGGAAATTATTTTTATCAAAACAATAAAAGATAAAGAAGGCAAAATCCTATATTATTTCAGCTTTTTCACAGACTTAACAGAGTTAAAAAAAGCCCAAGACCAAGCAAACTATTACACATATCACGATCCCGTAACAAAGCTTATAAACCAAACAGGATTTTTTGAACAAGCGCAAGGAATAATAGAAAATAACGAATCATTTGCCTTAGTATACCTTGACTTAGATGATTTTTCTATTATCAATGTAAATTTTGGAATTGAAAAAGCAAATAGTATATTAAGGGCATTTGGTGATTTTTTAAGAAAAGAAATTGCTCGTCCAAAAGACATAGTAGGCAGGCTTGGGTCAGATGAATTTGTTATATTAAAGCGTTCTGTTATAGATCAAACGATTATAAAATTTACCCAAAACGCTGCTGAAAAAATCAGGCAAAAGGTGTTTCTCGTAGACAATCAAGAGGTTTTTTTAAAAGTAAGCGCAGGTATTGTGCTTTACCCAAAAGATTCAGACGATATAAATACACTTGTAAATTACGCTCAAGCTTCCTGCAAGAAAGCTAAGCAGTTAGGCAAAAATCAGTGCGTATTCTTTAATAATTCCATATACGAAGAGTTTATTAACAGCTTTGCGCTTACAAACGAAATACTGCATGGTATAGAATTTGAGGAATTTGAACTTTACTTTCAGCCTATCTACAATACGCACTCAAGAACAATTACAAACGCAGAGGCACTAATTAGATGGAACCACCCAAAAAGAGGTTTGCTTTCACCGTTTTCTTTTATACCTTTTGCTGAACAGTCATACATTATTGAAAAACTGGATTTTTATGTATTAGAAAAGGCTTTCCAAGCAATAAAAAGCTTTAAGCAAGAAAATCTAAATATCATTTTATCTGTAAATTTAACAGGCAGAACATTTTTAATGGATAACTTTGTTGACCAATTTAGAAAACTCTTGTCTGCATACGCAATAGACACTAGTTTTATAAAAATAGAATTAACTGAATCCATAGCCTTAAATGACGAGAATAAAGCAAGAAATCACATGGACGCTCTAAATAGCTTAGGTATTAACTTCTCTATGGATGATTTTGGCACAGGATATTCTTCTATACTCAGTTTAAAGAAATTTCCATTTTCTAATATAAAGCTTGACCAAAATTTTGTTATGGATTCTCAAAACAATAAAGATTCAGAAATTATTAACTCTAACTTGCTAAATATGCTAAATGAACTAAATTTTGAGACAACAGCAGAAGGCGTAGAAAACGAATTTCTTTTCTTTTTGTTTAATTACTTGCCATGCGATTTACTGCAAGGCTACTTTATATCAAAACCAGTTGATTATAAAAGGTTCGTAAGTTTTGTTAAAAATTTTACGCCAGATATCGCATTTATGGAATTTAAAAAAGACAATACAAGAATGCATAATCTGCAAATGGTTAAGGTTAAGTTCTATATCTACAAATACTACAAAAAGCTAAGAGAATTTATCCAAAACAAACCTACAGATCAGCAAATGAATAATTTATCAAATATTATAGAACTTGACTATAAACACTGTGACTTTGGCAAATGGTATTACTCAGTATACCCCATATACAACCAAATTGAAACATTCAAAAGCATCGAGGTATTGCATATAGATTTACACAAAACAACAGAAAAATTGCTGTTGGAAAAAGACAAGGAAAAAATCCAAGCACTAATTCTCGATCTTAAATACAAAATTATGTTGTTAAACGCCCAGTTTGAAAATTTTTACTTAGAAACTGTCAAAATATTAAAGATTTAAATATCAATCATTCGTTTTCATAAATATGCAAGTTTTTTTCAAGCAGAATATAATAGTTATCTGATAGGAATTAGTTTCGATTTTGAGGTGAAAAATGAAGTTTCTTATTAGTTTTGTTTTTTTAGTCATATTAGTTAAGTCCGCTTTTGCTGTAGATATAACTTCTATGAATGTTGCCAATCAAACAATTTTAATAAGCTCTACTTCAGAGCCTAACTATGCTACATCAAATCTTACTCTAAACAATAATCACTATTTTGTCGTATCATTTAAAAATGCTATCTTAACAAATAAAAGCGAAGTTCTATACAACAAAATACCAGGAATAGAAAATATTACGCTTGTTCAATACAGTCTAAATCCTGATATTGTAAGATGCACCATTGAAACAAACCAAAAGTCATCTTTTTTTGTCCAAACAGTTCAAATTAACTCAAAAAAATTAGTAACAATTATAAGCCCAAATGTTAGTGAACCCAAAACCCCACGCATTTGTTCAACACCAATGCAAACACAACAAGCAAGAAAACTTAAAGTTTTTATAGATGTGGGTCATGGCGGGTATGACCCAGGTGGTGTTGGACCAGCAGGATTACCAGAATCATTTGTAAATTTATCAGTTGCCCTAAAGTTGGCAAAATATCTAAGAGAAAAAGGTATATCTGTAGAACTTGATAGAACATCAAACGTATTTGTACCTTTGTATACAAGAACACAGTTGGCTAATGAAAGTGGTGCGAATCTGTTTATTGGCTTGTATTGTAATGCGTCAAGTAGCCCAAACACGCATGGTACAACCACATATTACTGGCATGAAGATTCTTATCCTTTTGCTAATTACTTAGAAAACTACATTTCCCAAAAATTAGGCTTAACAGATGATGGAACTGTCAAGGATAACCTTTACGTAATAAAATACACTACTGATATGCCAGCAGTTTTAATTGAATACGCATACATATCAAACCCATACGAGGAAAGCTTGCTTGGCTCAACAGGCTTTCGAAATATTTTGTCGCAGGATTTGGCAAATGCAATTTACAATTACTTTATACTAAAGAAAACTCAAATCGCTAGGCAATAGATTAAGGAGATTGTATGAAAGTACTTATCGTTTTATTGAGCACAATTGCTTTTTTAGCAACACTCATGGAATTGCTCGTGAAAATATTGTTTGTAAGGTTATAAAATTTAATGAAACTAACGAGGTTTAAAGTAATATTTTTTTTAATTGCTGGGTGTTTTTTTGTCGCTATTGTAAAAGTTTTTTCTATTGAAGTGCTAAATTTAGGACAATATAAACGCATTTATGCAACTCAAATTCAACCGGCTATTGTTGTGCAAGGCAAAAGAGGGCTAATATTTGATTCAAGAGGCAAGGTTTTAGCAGAAAATTCATTTTTATATGATATTTTTGTCGACCCAAAGTATTACATTGCGCATAATAATTATAAAAACATTAAATTTTTGGATTTTATTGATAATTTTTTTAAAATCAATATCAGTCAATTAATTAAAGAAAATCCACAAAAGCAATATATTAATTTGGGTATAATACCCGCTAAATACTTTTATTTTATAAAAAAACATATACCTCTTGGCTTTGGTTTAGAAAAAAAACAAGTGCGTTATTATCCCTATAAAAATGATGTATCTCATATTATAGGTTTTGTTAATGAAAATGGTAAAGGTGCGGTTAGCGTTGAAAGAAAATATAACATGTATCTTCAAGGCCAAAAATCATTTGAAAAAATTTCTCTGACACCTTATGGTACCATACAATATTCTAAAATTCCCCAAAATGGTGACAATATACATTTAACAATTAACGAAACGGTGCAAAATTACCTTCATTATTTACTTAAAGACACATTAAAAAAACATAAAGCAAAAATGGCTATGGGTATTGTTGAAAAACCAGATGGTTCAATTGTAGCTATGGATGATGTCCCTGGTTACAATAACAATAAGTATTATGATTACACGAATTACTCCCGCATAAAAGATATGCCTATTAATTTTTTATTTGAACCTGGAAGTGTATTTAAGATAGTTACAATGTCAAGTGCCCTTAATTCAGGCATTTTTAATGGTAATGAAACTCTTTGGTGTAATAACGGTTACTGGCCCGTGTTTGGCCATATCATAGAAGATGTAGAAGATAATAAATTTTTAAGATTTGACCAAGTATTTGCTTATTCAAGCAATGTGTGTTCAGCTAAAATTGCTCTTAAAGAGAAAAAGAAAATTTTCTACAAATACTTATGGCGCTTTGGTTTTGGTAAAAAAACTGGCATAGATTTACCTGGTGAAGAAAGTGGCATAGTAAAAGATTATATAAGCCTGCGGCCATTTGATTTAGCCACAATGGCCTTTGGTCAAGGAATAAGTGTTACGGATATACAGCTTGCACGTGCTTATGCAACAATTGCAAATGGTGGTTTTTTGATTACTCCACATGTTTTAAATTACATTACAAAAGATCATAAAATAACTTATAAATATAAAGAACACTCAATCAGAATACTTAAAACTCAAACTGTTAAGAAAATCAGACATATATTAGGTGATGTTGTAAAATACGGTACAGGCATTTATGCACAGTTGAAAAACTATTCTATAGGTGGGAAAACTGGTACAGCTCAAGTTGCAAACGGCAAAGGGGGTTATAGCAAAAATCACTACATTGGTTCGTTCGTAGCAATTTTTCCCCTAAATAAACCACAATTTGTAATTTTAATAACCGTTGTAGATCCAAAAGGTGTGAATTATGGTGGAATGATAGCAGCCCCTTATGTAGCTAAAATGGCATCATTCTTGGCAGCATACTATAAAATTCCTGGAAACAATTTAATAAATAATAATATAAAAAAATTTACCTGGAGGCAATAAATGTCTAAAAAATTCAAATTTCTTGCATTTGTTTTTGTTTGTTTAATATTATTAGTTTTCTTGTATTTGGGCTTTAGTGTTAATTCTAATGCAGTTGCAAATCAAAACGATAACATACCTCAAAAACAAATAAAAATGTTTTCTCAAGTGTTAAATATAGTCCAATCCAACTATGTTGATAAAGTACCAACCTCGAAACTTATAATCGATTCAATCAAAGGTATGATAAGTTCACTTGACCCACACTCTGAGTTTTTGACACCACAAGAGTACAAAGGTATGCAAACAACAATGAAAGGCCACTTTGGGGGCATCGGCATTGTAATAGACAAAAAGGATGATTTTTTAACTGTAGTATCGCCACTGCCTAATACGCCTGCATATAAAGCTGGTATTAAATCAAACGACGTAATATTAAAAATAAACAATATCTCTACATTTAGAATGAATCTTGAAAAAGCAGTTAAGCTTATGAGAGGTAAACCCGGAACCTATATTAAATTAACTATAGCAAGGAAAGGTGTGCCAACACCTCTTATATTTAACATCAAAAGGGCAATTATCCATATCAAAAACATTGACTCAAAACTTTATGGAGATATAGGCTATATTAGAATTATACAGTTTAAAGACCATACTGCAAGCGAACTAAAAAAGGCACTCTCGAAACTAGAAAAAGAACATATCAAAGGTTTAATTTTAGACTTAAGAAATAACCCAGGTGGATTATTAGATCAAGCGTCAAAAGTTTCAAATATGTTTATAAACGAAGGCGCAATTGTTTCTATAAGAGGCAGAAACAAGGATAACGACGAAATAATCTATGCCAAAGACCAACCTATTTTTAAAAAGCCGGTTGCTGTGCTAATTAATTCTGGAACGGCATCTGCAGCAGAAATAGTAACAGGTTGCCTTAAAGATCACAACAGAGCTGTTGTAATCGGTCAAAGAAGTTTTGGAAAAGGAAATGTTCAGGATGTTATACCTATGCAGGACGGTTATGCTTTAATACTAACTGTAGCTAAATATTATACGCCAAATGGTTTTAGCATTCAAGCAGAAGGTATTGTGCCAAATATTGAAATAAAAAAGAAAAACGAAGATAATTTTGTTTTGCGAGAAAGTGACCTTTTGCATCACTTAACTAGTAAAAAAGCTATATTACAAAAACCTCAAGAAATTTTGATTGACAGTAGCACCAAAGAACATAAACATTTAAAAAATGAATTCATCTTCAAAGAGGCCATAAAAGTCTTAAATGAAGAAATAAAAAAATGCCCTCAAAGTGCAAAAATGTGCTATAGTAAATTGAAAAATTGAATTTTTTAGATATATTAATTTTGTGGAATTAAAAACTAATGCAAATTTAGATCCGGTTTTACACTATAAGCTTGATCCTGGTGAGTGGGGCTCAAGCGCCCCCTCAAGCGCAGCTTTATCGATTGGAAGAGTTTCTCAATATGAAGCGGATAATATTAGCCGCTTTAAAAAAGAAGCTCTTAAAAAAGGCTGCTACGTGATACAAACTAGTGTATCTTTAAATATCAGCAAGCAAGGTGAATATTTAGCCGCAACAAGTGGTAAATCTCAAGTTATTATTTATTGTCCTAAAAAAGATCAATCAAAAAAAGACAATAATGAGCAATCAATGCTAAGTATTTACGATAAACAAATTAATCAGCTGAAAGAGCAAAAAAATATGCACAAACCCCCGATCAAAAAGACAAAATAGAACAAAAAATTAAAGCTTTAAAACTTCAAAAACTATCACTTAAAGCAATTTTGCACTACACAAAAAATCCTGCTTCCGTAAGTATGCTTGATTTAACCGCTTAAAATCAATCATTTAAAGTTATTGTATCTAAACTGTAGTTTAGTAAATCGATGCTTAAGATTTTGTTTAAAAGGTTTGACTGAAAAGAGCAAATAAGCTTAATAGTCTCCATTGCTTGCAAACTAGCAACTATACCAACTGTTTGCGGTATAATGTAGTTTTTTTGCTCGCCAAAAGAAAATATCTCTTCCAATTTTTTATCCTTGAGTGTAGCAATTTGGCCAAAATATCCAAACACACCTGCATGTACAAAATAAGTGTGATTTTGGCAGGCCAATCTGCTGAGCAAATTTTTTGAATGTTTGTTATCAAAGCAATCAACCACTACATCCACGTATGGTAACTCAAAATTCTCATCAATAAGCCCAAATGCCTCAACCTGGCAATGCGTCCCAATTGATTCTAATTTTGCTTTTGCCGTAAGATTTTTTGGTTTGCCAATGTCTTGTTCAGTGTATAAAAACTGTCTGTGAATGTTTGTTTGGCTAACTGAATCGAAATCAGCTATATAAAGCTTTTCTATTCCAACCCTCACAAGCATCTCGCTTACTATACAGCCTAAGCCTCCAACTCCACCAACAAAAACTTTTGCTTTTTCAATTTTTTCTTGACACTTATGACCCAAAATAGGAATTTGTCTATCAAAAAAACTCATCCGCCAGCAGCAGGTGGAAAAAAATCCACGCTGTCATTATTTTTCACAATTGTACCTAAACCATTTATATGCAATATGTTTTTTCCATTAACTAAAATCATTGTTCCAATTACAAGGTTATTATTATCCACTATATAGTCTTTTATACCCAACAACTCAATTAATGATTTAATATCTACTTGATCTTTATTGATTTCTACACTTTTACCAACTTTTTCTCGCAAAGTAGAATAAAATCTTATTATCATACTATTTAATATAGAAAACTTTTTAATATTTTCAAGTGTATTGAAAAGTTTTAGAATAAGCCTATATTCTAAAAAAATGGAGGTGGGTTATGAATAAGCCAAATTTTTATATCGATTTGGAAAAAGAGTTTCCAGAATTTATGAATGCGCTTGAAAATTTAGGCAAAACTGTTAAACTAACTGCTAAATTGGATGAAAAAACCACTCAATTAGTACAGCTTGCAGCATCTTGCGCGATAGGCAGTGAAGGTGCGGTGCACTCTCACACAAGAAGAGCACTTGAAGCAGGCGCTAAAAAAGAAGAGATAATCTGGGTTTGTCTTTCTTTAGTAAGCACAATTGGTTTTCCAAAAGTTGCAGCCGCAATCAGCTGGGTAAGAGATATTGTAAAATGAGAGTATTAATTACTGGCTCTACCGATGGCATAGGCAAACAAACAGCCCTGGCATTAGCTTCAAGCGGCTTTGAGGTTATTGTTCATGGAAGGGATACCAAAAAGGTTGAAGAAACTAAAAAATTAATCGGCTGTAAGGGCATTGTAGCTGACCTTTCATGCTTAAAGGAAATAGACAATATTGTTTCTATTGAGAATGAATCAATTGATATACTTATTAACAATGCAGGCGTATATAACAAAAATTATAAACTGAGCTGCGATGATTTTGAATTAACTTTTGCTGTAAATTACTTAGCTCATTTTTATTTAACGCTTAGTCTTTTGCAACAAAAAATCTATCCAAAAATAATTATAAATATTAGTTCTATGGTTCATGCAGACTATATTGATATGGATGATATAACAAGACCACACTCGTATGACCCAAATGAAGCCTACGCTGTATCAAAGCTTTGCAACATCCTCTTTAGCTATTATTTAACAAAAAGAGTTAAACACCTTGGCATCTTGGTAAATGCTATGCACCCTGGTGTAATAAATACTAAGATGCTTATTGATAACTGGGGAGCAATCGGAGAAAATGTAGAAAAAGGCGCATTAAATGTCTTGAAAACACTTGAAACTATCCAAAAAAACTCATATACAGGCATGTACTTTGTAAATGCAAACCCAACCAAGTCCAAAGCAATTTCTTATAATTCAATTATTCAAGAAAAACTATGGCAATTGAGTATGAAGCTATGTAATCTTAGTGACTTAAAACTTGACTAAATTTGTAATATATTATATACTCAGATTGAAATTTTATTAAATTTTTATACTATGACATCAAAAGAGGGGGTGTGGATGAAAAAAGTCTTGCAAGCTGTGTTGATTTCTTTTGCAATTTTTCTCTCAGGTTGCTCAAACAACAAACAAGAACCAAAAATCAATCATATACAATCAAAGCTTTTTAGAGTGGTACAGAAAGAAGTTACACATTATGTGAGATTACCAGCTACGATTGTTTCCAAAAAAGACATCAGTATTGCTTCAAGCCCCCTAAACCAATTTACATTTTATTTAGGAAGAGTGGATAAAATTTTAGTTGATGTGGGAGAACAAGTCAAAAAAGGCCAGTTGCTTGTAGTAGTTGATCCCATTCAAACACAAAACACAATTGAGCAAATGCGTCAAAGTATAAATCAAGCTCAAGCAAATTTGGATTTTGTCAAAGCAAATTATGAAAGATACGCTAACTTATACAAAGAAAATGTTATCTCAAAAGAAGAATTTGAAAAAATGCAAATGCAGTATAAAACCGTACAAGCTCAACTTGAATCAGCCAAAGCTGCCTATAGGGGTGCAAATAGCGTATTGAGTTATTTTAATATAAGAGCTCCATTTGATGGTGTTGTAGCAAGTAAACTTGTGGATGCAGGTCAGGTTGTTTCGCCTATGCAACCAATAATTAGTCTTATTGATCCAAATAATCTAGAAGTAAAATTTTATGTTGATGAAAATACCTATAAAAGTATAAAATTAGGCGAAGAAATAACTATAACTATTAATAACGCCAATTTAAACTCAACAGTAACCACAATTTCTCCAAAAGCAGATGATATTACACATACCTATTTAGTAAAAGCAAAAATTGAACCAAACCAGAATGTCCAAGCAGGAGATTATGCAGTGGCACAAATCCCAGTTGGCAAGAAAAAAGTTATTTTAATTCCAAAATCCTGCGTATTAAATCGAGCGGGAATCGAAGGCGTAATAGTTGTAAGAAACAATATTGCAAATTATCAGATGATAGAAACTGGTTATCAAAGAGGCGAGTTTATAGAAGTGCTCTCTGGTCTTGAACCAAATGATGAAATAGCTACCACTAACCTATCTTTGATTAACAACGGTGATATGATAAATGACAGATAAGCTAAATATAGCTGGTAAACTAGCAAAAAGCTTTTTAGAATCAAAAATAACGCTGCTAATTATGATAGCCATAAGCATTTTTGGTATTATGGCAATTTCTCAAACACCACGTATGTATAACCCAGAAATTGTAGTTCCATCAGCAACTATAATTATTCAAAGACCTGGATTTAACGCTCAAGAGATGAACAATCAAGTAGTAAAACCACTTGAAGCGATTGTTGCAGCTACATCTGGTGTTGAGCATACATATGGTTATGCTCAAGATAACATTGGAATGGTAACAGTACAGTTTTATGTTGGTCAAGATGAAGAAAAAAGCTTGGTTAAACTTTACAATCAAATTATGCGCAATATGGATAGGATGCCACCTGGCACACTCCAGCCACTTGTAAAGTCTATTAGTATAAATGATGTACCTATAGAGACAATCACGCTTAGCTCTAAAACTATACCTCAAGGAAAACTCAGAACCGTTGCATTGAGACTCACAGAACAATTAAGAAGTGTTCCAAATGTTGGTCTTACAAATATATACGGTGGCTTCCCAAAATCTGTTATTGTGTGGATCAATCCACAAAAGCTATCTTCATACGGTATAAGTTTAAACAAACTAATTAATATAATTGGCGCAAGTAATGTGGACGTTTCTGCTGGCGATATGATACAAAATAACAAAAATACACCGATCAAAGTCGAAAGTAAACTTACAAATACATATGATGTAGGTAATGTAGTTATAGGCGCCAAAGATGATAAGCCGATATTTTTAAAAGATGTAGCCGATATTGTGGAAGGACCAGCTCATACATACACCAATTCAATATTTTACGACGGAGTTGCCGCCAAAAAGAATATTAATATCCCTCAGTCAGCTGTAACTATAGCTTTAGCCAAAAGATCAGGTAGTAATGCTGTTGTTGTAGCACATCAGATAAACGGAAGGTTGCAAAGATTCGAAAAAGAGGCTATGCCACAACATATCAACGTTACCATTACAAAAAACGATGGTCAAAAAGCAAATAATGCTGTAAATACACTTATAGAGCACTTGGGTATATCAGTTTTGGTGGTGGTTGTCATTTTGCTATTTTTTTTGGGCTACAAAGAGGCTGGAATCGTTACCATAACGATACCATTGATAGTGTTTGTGGTGCTTGGTATTGGGTGGCTTATAGGTCAAAGTATTAACCGTATAACTTTATTCGCTTTGATATTATCACTAGGGTTACTTGTTGATGCAGCTATTGTTGTCATAGAAAACATACACAGGCACATAAGCTGCTGCCCTGTAAAAAACTTTAAAGAATCTCTAATACTTGCTACAAACGAAATAGGAAATCCTACAAATATTGCCACAATTGCTGTTATATTGGCATTCATACCAATGGCTTTTGTAAGCGGCATGATGGGCCCTTTCATGAGACCAATTCCAATAAATGTGCCTGTAGCAATGGTAACTTCTTTAATTGTGTCATACATTGTTGTGCCGTGGGCTTCAAATATTTTTTTAAAAAAAGAAGCTAGCTTATCAAAAGCAACAGAACATAAAAATTTCCTCCACAAAGCCTATGTAAAAACAATTACACCGCTAATTACATCAAGAACAAAGAGAAATGTTTTTTTAGCTATCGTCTTAGTAGCATTGTTTATTAGCCTGATTTTGCCCGTATGGCAGTTTATTCGACCACAAGGCTTAAATGGTCCGTTGAGCACTTTTGGGGTGGGCGTTAAAATGCTTCCAAACGATAACACAAATACATTTTTAATCGAAGTTGATGCCAAAGGTGGCTCTGCCATAGCATATACTCAAAAAATTGCCCAAAGAGTTTGTGATAAGCTAGCAAAAAATCAATACATCACAAATTATCAGGTTTTTTTGGGAGAAAGCTCACCACCTGATTTTGCCGCTTTAGTAAGAAATGATTTGTTTAAAAAAGCCAGTAACCTAGCACAAATAAGGGTAAATTTGGTATCAAAAGAAGACCGTCATAAAACCTCGCACGAGATAGCCCAAGCTGTATACAAACAGATTGAACCACTAGAAAAACAATACCCAGGCACAAGGGTTAAGCTTTTTGAAGAGCCACCCGGGCCACCAGTACAAGCACAAGTATTAGCGGAACTCTACGGACCAGATTACAATGTAGCAAGACAAAGCGCCCATTTCATCAAAGAGGATTTTAAGAAAATTTATGGTATATCAAATGTTGATGATTCTGTTGGCCAAAATGTCTTAGAGTACAAAATTGTTTTAGATAAAAAGAAAATTGCCCTTATGGGTTTAAATAACAATTTGATTGCAAGCGAAGTTAGTGCTTTATTAAACGGTTTAGATGTAACGAGCCTTCACTCAAATACCGCTTACGAACCACAAAATATTATAATTAGATTAAAAAAATCCGATAGGTCAAGTCTGCTACAAATTATGGATTTACAAATTACGCTTCCAAATGGCCAAAGTGTACCCTTATCAAGCATTGCATCTGTTGAAAAAACTTTCGCTAATAAACCAATTTTTACCAAAGATCAGCATAATGTTGTATATATCGAAGGCGATTTATTAAAATCAAGTCCTATATATGCTGTTTTAACTCTTAACAAATGGCTTGACAATCATACACTACAAAATGGAGTGAAACTAACGACAGCTAATTTAGGCTTTCAACAATCTCAAGCGCATGATATAAGTCACTATCAAATATTATGGGGCGGTGAGATGCGTCTCACATTGGATGTGTTTAGAGACTTAGGTGGTGCATTTATTGTAGCATTGCTATTTATTTACTTAATTTTGGTTGCGTATTATAAATCATTTATGATGCCATTTATCATTATGATACCCATTCCTTTAACTCTAATTGGTGTTTTTTGGGGACACTGGCTTCTTCATCAATCCTTTACCGCAACATCTATGATTGGTGTGATTGCTCTAGCTGGCATTGTTGTGCGAAACTCGCTGCTTTTAATTGATTTTATGCTAGATTATATGGCCAAAGGTAATTCACTAGAAGACTCGCTTATTGAAGCAGGTGCTGTTAGGTTTAGGCCAATATTGCTTACGGCACTGGCCATTGTTTTTGGCTCTGCCATAATGGTTACAGATCCTGTGTTTGGAGGACTTGCCATATCGCTTATATTTGGCACGTTTATATCGACCGCCTTGACGCTGATTGTTATTCCGTTAATTTATTACATTTGGCAAATAAGATTTGTAGTAAAAATAACCAAAAGTAAAAGTACTTGACTAATAAAATTAAGATTGTAAATTATAACTAAAATGGAGGTATTTATGAGCTTAAAGGAATTATTTGAAAATACAAAGGGGACGGGGATACTTGCAACAGCTGATTCAACTGGAAATGTTGATATAGCGCTTTATGCAAAACCATTTGTAATTAATGAAAAAACAATTGCTTTTATTATGCTGAACAAACTTAGCTATAGTAATCTTCAATCAAACCCAAAAGCCGCATATATGTTTTTGCAAGAAGGTTATCAAGGCAAAAGACTATACCTAAAAAAAGTCAAAGAAGAAAAAGACCAGTCAAAAATCAACGAAATGCTCAGGCACAAGTACGATGATCCAGAGGTTTTAGAAAAAGAAAAAGCTCTTGTGTATTTTGAAGTTGAAAAAGAAGTTCCTATTGCGGTAAAGTAGTGATTATCCATGAATATATTAATTACAGGCGGTAGTGGCCTTATAGGAAAGAAACTCTCTCGAATTCTAGCGGAAAAAGGGCATAATGTTGCAATACTTAGCAGAAAGCAAGAAACTTCTAATTATAAGGTTTATACATGGAATATTGAGCAAAATCAGATAGATTTAAAAGCCATAGAAGAATCCGATTGCATTGTGCATCTAGCTGGTGCTAATATTGGCGAAAAACCTTGGAGTAGTAGCCAAAAAGAGCTTATCTTAAAAAGCCGAATTGATTCTGCAAATCTTTTATTTGAAACGGCAAAGAAGATAAGCAAGAGTTTTAAATGTGTAGTTAGCGCTTCTGCTGTTGGCTGTTATGGAGCTGTAACTTCTAATCATGTCTTTAAAGAAACAGACCCTTATGGAAATGATTTTTTAGGCAGTGTTTGCAAAAACTGGGAAGCAGCTATTGAGCAATTTCAATCATTAGACACAAGGGTGGTGAAACTAAGAACCGCAATGGTTTTGGATAAAGATGGTGGGGCACTAACAAAAATAATAAAACCAGTAAAATTAGGGCTTGCAAGTGCACTTGGAAGTGGTAGGCAATATGTAACATGGATACATATAGATGATTTAGTAAACATTTATGTAAAAGCAATTGAAGATCAAAACTTAAAAGGGGCATACAATTGCGCAAGTATGGATCAAAAAGCAAACAAAGAATTTATGCAAACCCTGGCAAAAACATTTCATAAACCGTTCTGGCCATTTAATGCACCATCTTTAGTTTTAAAGAGCCTATATGGAGAAATGGCAGACATCTTATTGGAAGGTAGCCGTGTAGATATCAGTAAAATCTTATCGACTGGTTTCAAATTCCAGTACAATTATTTAGAAGATGCTCTAAAATCACTCTACATAAATGTTTGATATAGATATACTAAAAAACATAAAAAGAAAAAATGTCAAAGTAAGTGGTGTTGAATCAAGCGTATTGGTACCATTTTACAAAAAGGATGAGTGGGAAATATATTTTATAAAACGTGTGTGCGATGGCTCTATACATTCTGCCCAAGTTGCATTCCCGGGTGGCAAAAAAGAACCTCAAGATAAAAATGCCCAACTCACAGCAATAAGAGAAACTTTCGAAGAAATAGGTATAAAGCAAGAATACATAGAAATTGTAAGTAGCCTTGAACCAACAGTTACACTGAGTTCGAATTTTATCGTATACCCATTTGTAGGCATTTTAAAAAGCAATAAATTTTGCATAAACAAAAGCGAGGTTCAATATATCTTTAGTGTACCATTGGAATTTTTAATTAAACAATTTCCCTTAAAGCTTCAACAATTTGAATTTAAAGGTAGAATTTTTAACACATATTTGATAGAATACGACTCTGAAATTATTTGGGGAGCTACAGCAAGGATATTAAATAATTTGCTAGAACACATAGCAAGAGGGGACTAAATTGAGTGGTATTTTTGTTATAGGCCATAAAAATCCAGATACTGATAGCGTGTGTGCCGCTTATGCTTATGCATATCTAAAAAATAAAATTGACAAGCAATACAACTACATATGTGCAAGGTGTGGAAATTTAAACAAACAGACAGCATTTGTCTTTAAACATTTAAATTTGACGCCACCTGTGCTAATAAAGGATATATACCCAAAAGTAAAAGATGTAATGACAAAAAATGTTGTAAGTATTAATGAGAATGTGCCGCTTTTTGAAGTAATGGATAGTATTAAAAATAAAAATATCAGAGTATTGCCCGTTGTTGATAATGAAAATAATTTTAAAGGCATAGTAAGTGTTTTTGAAATTTCAAACTTTTTCATGAATACAATTAACCAAAAGCCAATATACACGCTGAATATAGAAAACTTTGAAAAAGTTTTACCTGGATATTTGTTAAAAGAAGGCAATCGAAAGCAAATAGAAGCACAAATCGTAGTTGGCGCAATGCCGTTTGAGGTATTTAAAAATTATGTAGCTAGTTTGGATTTTTCAAAGGTAGTTTTAATTGTCGGGAAAAGAGAGAAAATATTAAAATACGCCATAGAAAACCAAGCGCATACCATTGTAATTACTGGTATAAAAGATAAAACAGAGTTAAACAGTATTGATTTTTCTAACTTTGGTGGTAATGTATATATCAGTCTTCTTGATACATCCGAAACACTTCATAAAATTACTCTATCTGTCCCCGTATACTCACTTGTAAGCAGAAAAGCTCAATGTATTAATTCAAATGAATATATAGATAAAGCAAAAAGTTTACTGTTAGAAAGTACAAATAGAGCTTTAAGTGTGGTAGATGATAATAAATTGCAAGGCATTATTACAAGGTCAGATGTAATAAAAAAATTTTCAAATAAAGTTATATTGGTTGATCATAACGAGCAAAATCAAGCTATAGATGGCATTGAAACGGCTCAAATATTAGAAATTATCGACCACCATAGACTATCGCCAATTAAGACAACCTACCCGATATTTTTTTATGCAAAGCCTGTAGGTTCAACATGCACTTTAGTAACTGAGCTTTATAAATTTTACAATATTGAAATTTCACAAGAAATAGCCCATATATTGCTTTCTGGGATTTTGTCAGATACTGTGGGGGCAAAATCGCCTACTACAACTTCGCTTGATACAGATGCCATTAAACAACTTTCAAAAATTGCAAATATTGATGCTGTTGAGTATACAAAAATGCTTTTTGCCCAATCAGACGACATCACAGCAAGAAACCCAAAAGACATTTTAGAGAGTGACTTTAAACCTTATGAGGAATTTGGTATCAAATTTGGAATTGCTCAAGTAGAAACGACAAACCTTAATGCGGTTAACCAGATAAAAGAAAACTTAATTAATGAAATACAACAACAAAAGCAGCAAAAAAAGTTAGATTGGCTAATGCTACTAGTTAGTGATATTATTACTGGAGATAGTATACTCATTACTTCAGATCACCTGTTGGAGAAAAATTTTTCTTATAAAAAACTTGAAAAAAATATTTACTATTTACATGGTGTGCTATCAAGGAAAAAACAACTTTTGCCAGAAATACTAAATCTTCTCGAATCCGAGGTTAAATGAGTATGTTTGATGGGAAAAAAATACTATTGGGCGTAAGCGCATCTGTGTCGATATACAAATCGTGCGAGCTCATAAGGCAATTAAGAAAAGAGGGCTTTGAAGTTAAAGTTGCGCTAACTAAAGAGGCTCAAAGCTTTATATCCCCATTGCTGTTTGAATCTCTAAGCTCAAATAAAGTATATACAGATGTATTAGAAGAAAATAGCTACATGGGTGTATCGCATATTGAGCTTGCCAAATGGGCTGATGTGATTGCTATAGTGCCAGCTACTGCTCATATTATAGCAAAATTGGCACATGGTTTTGCAGATTGCCCTGTTAGTTTAGCTACACTTGCAAGCGATAAGCCTAAAATTATTGCGCCTGCTATGAATTCAAAAATGTATGAGAATATAGCTACCCAAGACAACATAGCATTACTTAAAAAACGTGGGTTTGTTTTTGTAGAACCTATGGTAGGTGAACTGGCTTGCAATAGTGTTGGTGTTGGCCATATTGCAGAGGTCGAAGATATAAAAGAAGCGATTGAATCTTTATTCTTTGAAAAATCTCTTGTTGGAAAAACGATTATTACCACAGCATCTTCTACACAGGAAGAAATTGACCCTGTACGTTACATAAGTAACCATTCAAGTGGGAAAATGGGTTTTGCAATAGCTCAAATGGCTTTTAATATGGGAGCAAACTCAATATTGATAAGTGGTCCATCAAACCTAAAAGCCCCTTATGGTGTTAATCGCATTAATGTAAAATCGGCTCTGGAGATGCTAAAAGCCATTGAAAATCAAATTCGGCTATGCAGTAAAAACGATATTTACTTAATAATGGCAGCTGCTGTTTCTGATTTCAAACCAAAACAACCAAGCGCTCAGAAAATTAAAAGGCAAAGCAAAGACATGCTGATTTTAGAACTTGAACAAAACCCAGATATATCAAAAAGTATAAAAGAAAAGTATCCACACATTAAGCTCATTGGTTTTGCTGCAGAAACAAATGACTTAATAGGAAATGCAACAATAAAAATAGAAAAAAAAGGTTTGGAGTTTATCGTGCTGAATGATGTTTCAAGAAAGGATATTGGCTTTGACAGCCCAAACAACGAAGTAACTATAATTTTTAAAGACGGAAAAACAAAAAATTTACCACTTATGAGCAAAAAAGAAGTTGCCTATAACATTTTAAAACACCTATAGGAGAAAAAATGAACTATTTAGAAATAAAAACACACAATGATTTAGATAAATTAAAACTATATTTAGCAAAAAATCAGTACGATGAGCAAGAAAATACTGTTAGAAAAATTATAAAAGACATTAGAGAAAAAAAAGATGAGGCTTTATTTGAATACTGTCATAAGTTTGATAATTTTAAAGCCAACAAAGACAATATAAATGTTAGCAACACAGAATTCGAGCAAGCGCTAAGCCAAGTAACACTTGAACAAAAAGAAACTATTCTCTACGCCAAAGAAAAAATAGAAAACTTTCATAGGGCTTTTTTGCCAAAAAGTTGCATTATCGAACAAAACGGCGCAATTTTGGGCACCAGGGTAACAAGCGTTAAAAAAGCTGGTCTATATATACCTGGAGGCAAGGCTTTTTATCCCTCTACTGCACTTATGACAATAATTCCTGCATATGTTGCAGGCGTAGATGAAATATATATATGCACACCAGCTCAGAATAGCTATATAAACCCGTTGCTGCTGTATATTGCTAAACTATACAATATTGAAAATGTATTCAAAGTGGGCGGAGCGCAAGCTATAGCAGCGCTTGCTTATGGGACTCAAAGTATACCTAAAGTTGATGTTATAGCAGGTCCTGGTAATATATATGTAGCCTTTGCAAAAAAATTAGTTTATGGTGATGTTGGCATAGATTCCGTTGCTGGACCATCTGAGGTTATGGTTGTTTCCGATAATTGCGAAAAATTATACGCTGCGTATGATTTGCTATCTCAAGCAGAGCACGACGCAAACGCAAAGGTTTACTATGTAGGTTTTAATAAAGAGTGCATAAATAAAATTAGCGACAAGTTTTTTGAACTTGCAAAAACTGCCAAACGCAGTGAAATAACTTTAAAATCCAGTCAAAATGCGTTATTTATTCAAACCACAAGGGAACTTGCCGGGCAAATAATTGATGAAATTGCGCCAGAACATTTAGAGCTTCAACTGAATGATCCTTATAGTTTTATGAACTCATTTAAAAATGCAGGTGCGATATTTATTGGAGAATACTCATGCGAAACATTAGGTGACTATGTAGCTGGACCAAACCACACTTTGCCAACATCTCAAACAGCTCGATTCTCAAGTGTGTTATCAACAGAAACCTTTTTGAAAAAAAGTAGTATAATTCATTATACTCATAAAGCTTTACAACAAGATGCACCATATGCCATTAAGTTTGCCGAATACGAAGGTTTGTTTGCACACGCTGAAGCTCTTAAGGTAAGGCTATGATTGAAATTGTAAAGCCAACGATTTTAGATTGCGAACAAATGAAAACGCTTATTGATAAATTTGCCAAAACACAAGTAGTACTGCCAAGACCTATTGAAGACGTAGCTGAGCGTATAAGAGAATTTTATATTGCAAAAGATGGTACAAAAGTAATAGCAACAAGCAGTTTGCGTATATTTCATCCAAACTTAGCCGAAATTCGCACAATTACAATCGATGAAAACTACCAAAAGCAAGGCCTCGGTAGAAAGCTGATAGAAAAAGAATTAGGAGAAGCAAAAGCGCTGGGCATAACAAGAGTATTTGCCCTGACAATGCAAGTCGAATTTTTTAAAAAAATGAGATTTGCATTTATTGACAAAAAAAATCTGCCTCTTAAAAAAATATGGGAAGATTGCATAAAGTGTCCGTTATTCCCAGATTGTAATGAAGAAGCACTAATTATTGATTTATAATTTTAACTCTTTGATTTTATTTAGTACCTCTTGGGTATGATTTGCTACCTTAACGTTGCGCCATATATAGCGTATAGTAAGATTTTTGTCTATTAAAAATGTAGTTCGCTTAGCCGAACCCCTTTTACTATCAGCTTTTACAACATCAAAAGAAGAAACTAACTGTTTATCAGAATCGCTAATTAAAGGAAATTTTAAACCATAATTTTCTATAAATTTTTTGTGTGAATCGATAGAGTCTATGCTTACACCAATCACAACAGTATCTAATGCTTCAAATGCGCCTAGATGGGCATTAAAATCCATTGCTTGTCTTGTACAGCCTGGTGTGTTGTCTTTTGGGTAAAAATATAAAACAATATTTTTCTTTCCTTTAAAATCATTTAAATTAACAACATAACCGATGCTTTGTCCAATTACATTTTCAACTTTATCGTTTACATCCACAAACCAACTCCAAAAAAGATAGAGGGGTTTTAAAACCCCTCCTCATTAGCTAGCTTTTTTGAATAGTTACAAATAGCGTAGATTCGCCGCGCTTTAACAACATACTTATAACATTTTCATTAGGCTTTTGCTTAAGTATATTTTTAAACTGCTCTATAGAGTACACATTTTCATTATCGAGTTTAATTATCATATCGCCTGGTTTTATACCCGCTAGGGCCGCAAATGAATTCGGATTTACAGACGTTATTACAACACCTTTATGTTCTTTTAAATTATAAATTTTGGCTAAATTAGCATTAATAGGGGCAGCACTAAAACCGTATGGTGTATTAAAAGAGCTACTTTGCGTTGAAGGTTGGGCTGTTTCTAATTGTTGTTGATTTTCTTTCTGTGGTCGCTCACCTAACAAAACTGTTTTAGTAGTCTCTTTTCCATCTCTTATAATACCTAAGACTACCTTGGTACCTGGTTTTGTAAAAGCTATATCGTATGGTAAATCTGGTGCATAAATACTTTTGCCATTCATTGAAACTATAACATCACCTGGCTCTATACCCGCTTTTGCAGCAGGTGAATTCTTGAATACTTCATTTATAACAGCACCATTTAAGCTTTTTAGCTTCAACAAATCTGCTACTTCTGGTGTTAGAAGCTGTATGCCTACACCCAGCCATCCTCTCTTTGGTACTTCACCTTTCATTAAGTATGGCAACTCGTCTTTTATGGTATCTGATGGTATGGCAAAACCAATACCTTGACCTGAAGCAATGATAGCTGTATTCATAGCTATTACCTGACCATCCATATTTACAAGAGGACCACCAGAGTTGCCTGGGTTAATTGCAGCATTTGTTTGTATAAAATGGTCAAATGGACCTTCGCCAATTACTCTACCTTTTGCGCTAATTATACCAGAGGTTACTGTGCCACTTAGCCCAAATGGGTTTCCAACTGCCAAAACCCACTGGCCTATTTCCATTTTGTTTGAGTCACCCAACTGTAAAGTTGGCAAAGGTCTTTTAGGGTTAATCTTTAAAAGAGCAATATCCACTTCTGGGTCATAGCCCACAATTTTAGCTTTGTAAATCTCATTTGTGTTTAAGGTTACATTAATGTCTGTAGCTTGCTTAACCACATGATAGTTAGTTAAAATATAACCATTGCTGGAAATAATAAAACCAGAGCCTAAAAAGTGGGCTTTATAGTTTTGAGTGTAGCCCTGGAAAAAATGCTTAAAGAAATCACTAAAAGGCGAGTTGGAAAACATTTCTCCAAACGGATTTACGCTGCCTTTAACTACTTGAGTAGTACTGATGTTGACCACAGCTGGCAAAACTTTTTCCGCAATAGGTGTAAAACTTGGCAGTGCAATGTTTTGAGCATTGGCATTCACGCTTAAAAATACTAAAAATACAAATAATAGCGACAACTTTTTATAAAGCTTCATTAAAAACCTCCAATACAATATTTGTTTTATTTTTAAAAACTATTATTTTTTACCCAATCCTTGGCAAAGTAGGTAATTATAATATCACAACCAGCTCTTTTTATTGAAGTAAGTACTTCATCAACGATTTTTTGCTCATCTACCCAACCCAACTGTGAAGCCGCTTTTATAAATGAGTACTCTCCGCTAACGCTATAGCCCGCAAGTGGCATAAATGGATAGTGATCTTTTGCCATTTTTATAATATCCAAATAGCTCAACGCAGGCTTAATCATAATAATATCTGCGCCTTCTTCAATATCAAGCTCGATTTCTTTCAATGCCTCATTTGCGTTTGCATAATCCATCTGGTAGGATTTTCTATCTCCAAATGCAGGCGTAGATCCTGCCGCTTCTCTAAATGGGCCATAGAAGTTAGATGCGTATTTTGCTGAGTATGCCATTATTATAGTGTCTTTAAAATTATTTTCATCAAGAGCATTTCTTATTGCACTAACCATACCGTCTATCATGCCCGATGGCGCAATTATATCTGCTCCCGCTTTTGCATACACACAAGCTTCCTTTTTTAAAAGCTCGAGTGTCTCATCATTAAGCAAATAACCATTTTTATCAATTATACCGCAGTGACCATGGCTTGTATACTCGCAAAAGCATGCATCTGCAGCCACCACAAGGTCTGGCAAATAATCTTTAATTTCCCTTATAGCTTTGACAATTATGCCATTTTCATCATATGCACAGCTTCCTAGCTCATCCTTTTTGCTTGGTATACCAAATAATATAATGGATTTTATTCCTAAGCTATAGACTTCTTTTGCCTCTTTTTTTGCTTCTTCTAAAGGTAATTGAAAAATTCCAGGCATAGACAAGATAGGTTTCTTTTGGTTTTCATACGTAACAAAAATCGGATACATAAAATCATTAACATTAAGGCAAGTTTGTCTGACTATGTCACGTATATGTTGATTTTTTCTGAGTCTTCTTGGACGCGTTTTTGGAAAATTCATAATACCTCCAATTCATTTTTAAATTTACATACAAAAGCATGATTTGTCAAATCCTGAAGTGCAGATAAATTATCATTGCCATTGAAAAAAAAGTTATTTAAGGCAAAACCGCGTAAATTTAAGCCTCTTGTTTTGCAATAGTATAAATTAAGCAATGTATCATTAATGCATCCAAGTTTGTTTGGCACAACTATAATAGTTTCTAAATTAAGCAACTCCGCTAAATCGGCAAATGTATGTGATTTATCCAATGGCACGAGCAATCCTCCAGACCCTTCAATTATATTCACATCAGCCTTACTTTTATTTATCTTATCTATTACAAAATCAATAGGAAATGTTTCATATAAAAAATACGGAGCGACAGGTGGTTCACCAAACAGCAATGTCTGAATTTCAACTTTGCTAGCCTCAAATACAGCTTTTGCATCGTCATCTTTTGGATAGCCTGTTTGGATGATCTTGGTATAGATTACACTTTTATTCATATTTTTGTAATATTCAGACAGCAAAGCGCAAAAGTACGTTTTCCCCACATTTGTATTGCTGCCACTAACAAATATTTTCATCCATCACCTCTTTTGTAGCAAAATACGCACTTTTAACAAGCTTTTCTATCTCTGATTCGTTAATTACATATGGGGGCAAAAAGTACATCAAATCACCCAAATTTCGGAGTAGTACACCTTTTTCAAGCGCTTTTCTATAAATTTTAAAGCCAAACCTCAGCGACGCATCAAATGGCTCTTTTGTATATCTATCTTTAACAAACTCAATGGCGCTAATAAAACCCGCACTTCTAATTTCTCCCACACAATCAAGATCTTTAAAGTATTTTTCAATTAATTGCTTCGTTAGGGTGTATTTTTTTTTATTATTTTCAAGTACATTTTCATCGGCAAATATGTTCAGCGTTTCACATGCGGCTGCGCATGCAAGAGCATTGCCATCATAGCTGTGCGAGTGCAAAAAACTTTTTTGCTTTTCGTAATCATCATAAAATGCATAGTATACCTCATCGGTTGTAAGCGTCAAAGACAAAGGCAAGTATCCGCTTGTTAGACCTTTTGATAAACACAGAAAATCTGGCTTAATACAGGCTTGCTCAAGCGCAAACATTGTGCCTGTTCTTCCAAAACCTGTTGCTATCTCATCAAGGATTAAATGTATGTTGAGTTTTTTTGTAAGCTCTCTTAGTTTTGATAAATATTTAGCCGGGTACATCTTAAAGCCACCCGCAAACTGCACTAAAGGCTCGACAATAACAGCGGCAACTTCTTCAACGTGTTGTTCGAGTGTTTTTTTCATAAATTCAAAACATTCAACGTTGCAGTTTTCTCTTGTTTTGCCAAAAGGACAGCGGTAGCAATTTGGAAACTCAACCATTATGTTTTTTATCAAAATATCATCATAGGCTTTCTTATAAAGTGGCTCCCCCATTACAGACAAAGCGCCAAATGTTTCCCCATGGTAGCCATTTTCTAGATAAACAAACTTTTTTTTGCTTTTTAAGCCAATATTTTTAAAATAATGGTAGCTCATTTTTAAAGCAATCTCAACAGCCGATGAACCAATTTCTGCAAAAAATATTTTTTTTAGATTTTTAGGAACAAGCTTGATAAGTTTATCACTTAACTCAAGCGCTTTGTCATGAGTAAAGCCTGCAAAAATGACTTGTTCTAATACTTCCAATTGATTTTTAATTGCGTTATTTATGCGCTCATTTGAATGCCCAAACAAATTTACCCACCATGACGATATGCCATCAATATATGAGTTGCCTTTCTCATCAAAAAGGTACACACCTTTTGCTTTTTTAACGCGGATTATGGGGTTTTTTTCATAATCTTTCATTTGAGAACAGGGATGCCAGATAATACTTTCCATAAATAGCCTCCAAAAAACTTGACATTGTTATAATACTAGTGTAAAAGAATTAATTGTCAATATGTTAATTTGCTAAACTTAACAATTTAAAAATGAGTTTTTTAGATTTGCTTAAAAAAAACCTAGATCAAATAAAAATTAATCAGTTATACCGCAGTATACCATCAATCAGCGCTCATGCAAAAAAATACATAAGCTTAAACGGCTCAGTGTATCTTAATTTGTCATCAAACAACTATTTAGGCTTAGCAGATAATGAGCATTTAAAAAAAGCCGCAATTTTCGCAATCGAAAAGTTTGGTTGTTCATCAACTGCTTCTAGATTAGTTAGTGGCAATTTTGATATTTACAATAAGCTAGAATCTACGATTGCTCAATTCAAACATACTCAAAAAGCCCTTGTTTTAAACACTGGCTATGTTGCAAACCTAACACTACTTCAATCGTTGGCAAAAGATGCCGTTGTGTTTAGCGACAGGCTTAACCACGCAAGTATTGTAGATGGAATATTGCTGTCTGGTGCAAAATTTCATAGATATGCTCACTGCGACATAGAAATGCTAGAAAAGCTTTTAAAAAAGGAAACTTCAAATAAAATTATTGTAACGGACACCATATTTAGTATGGATGGTGATGCAGCGCCATTAAAAGAAATTGTAAAGCTAGCAAAGCAGTATGAAGCATTTGTTATTGTAGATGAAGCACACGCTACTGGCATTTTTGGAGAGGGTAGGGGATATGCTTACCAGGAGTGTGTATCTAGTGATATTGATTGTCACATGGGAACATTTTCTAAAGCGTTAGGCAGTTTTGGGGCATATATTGCTTCAAGTGAACTTGTAATAGATTATCTTATAAACAACGCAAGAGGTTTTATATTTTCAACTGCGCTGCCTCCTGCTGTCATTGCAGCAAATCTCGCGAGCATTAACTATGTTAGAAAAAACCCACAATTGGGCAAAAATTTACTTTCAATCTCAGATAATATTAGGCAATTTCTAAAAAAACTTGGCTTTGATGTAGGAAACTCTGTATCGCAAATTATACCTGTTATATTAAAAACAAACGATATAACCTTAAAATCCCAAAAGCTACTTTTGGAAAAAGGCGTATTTGTTGGTGCAATAAGACCACCCACAGTACCAAAAAATACTTCAAGACTTAGAATATCGCTTAGGGCAGATTTAGACGAAAACGATTTAAAACTTATAAAAGATGCTTTTGTGCATTTAGGAAATGCCTTATGACATTTGTATCTGGTTGGGCAGGCTTTCGGGAAATTTTTCATAAACTTCCTTTGCAGGGGCGTTTTTTTATGCCATTTGTAGATTTTTTCCCTAGCCAAACACCAGATGTTATAAGTGCAGAAAAAGAGTTACTAATTGGCTGGTCTTTGGGTGCACACTTAGTATTAAAACACGCTTGTAGTGTAAATGCAAAAAAAGTACTGTTATTTGCCCCTTTTTTGTATTTTTGTGATCATGTTAACAAAAAACTACTAGATAGAATGATTTTGGCATTTGAAAAAGATAAATCAAAAGTCGTTAGCGATTTTTTACACAATATAGGCGCAAGAGCCTACAACAAAAACATCCCAGATAGCTTAAAAAGCGGCTTAGAGTTTCTCAAAGTATCAAAGATAGAGAATTTTGCAAAAAAAGACAATTATTACTGCGTGTGCGCAAAAAAAGACTTTTTAAATTTGGCAAGCGCTTGCAATAAAATTTGCAAAAAACCAATAATTGTTAATTCAAACCACTACTTTAGCGAGGATACAATTAATGACATTATCAAAAAACTACATAAAGCGCTCGTTTGATTTGGCTGCTAAAACATACTCAAGCTTTAGCGAGCTTCAAAATGAGATAGCAAAAAATCTTGCCTGCATAATAGAAGAAAAATTTTTTGAAAATGTCCTTGAAATTGGTGTGGGAGATGGAAAATTAGCTAATCTAATTAATTTTTGGTATAAAAATTACATTGGGATTGATTTGTCGCCAAATATGGCTAACTTCTTTAAAAAAAATCATCCCCATAAATACTGCATTGTGGCTGATGCAGAAAAGTTACCCTTTAGGTCAAACACTTTTAATTTAATAATAAGTTCATCTGTTTTCCAGTGGCTTACAAATCCTAAAGAGTCTATACTAAAACTTACAAGCTTGCTTAAAAGTAATGGTAATATGTTTTTTAGTGTTTTTTCAAAAGGCACATTCTGGCAAATGCAGGAGGTCTCTAAAATAACTGGCTTTGGCAGCGTATTAGAGTTAAAAGACAAAAATTTCTACGAAAGTTTAGGTTTTGATTGTAAAAACAAACAATACACGATCTACTATAAAAGCGTCAAAGATTTTTTGCACTCTCATAAAAAAAGCGGCGCAAGATACACAAATCACACTACATTGTGTGCAAAATCAAAATTCTTTGAGTTTTGCTCAACGTATGAAAAACTTTTTAGCACAAAAAAAGGTATAGAAGTAACCTATATTATAACTTTTTGCAAAAATCACTAAAGCTTGGAAAACGAGTCATTGTTAAGCTGTCAAGGGACTTATGTGAAGTTTTTGACTTATACTTGATATCTGCAAATGGCTGAAATTACAATAATAACTTCGCTTAATGTTAAAATTAATATACACTTGCAAATAGGTTTTAATCTTAAATTCATATGCACTATTTAGTTGTAATTTGTATTTTTTAAATCTTTTGTGTGGTGCAGTGCTAATGCAGTCAACTGAACTTTTTGATGCCCTAAAAAATCTGGTATATTTGGTGTTTTGCCTTTAAAGAAGAAGGTAAAGACTACCATTTTTTTGTTACAAAATGGCGTGAGCATATAACTTTGTATGGACAATTGACACATTTATTTTCAATATCTTCGTCTGTACACTCAAAAAACTCGCAAGAAACAATCTCATTTATTATAAATCTTAGTGTGTCTTTATAAGCTTCAAGCAACTCGCTATTAACCTTAAAACGCTTGATTTGAGAATCCTTTAAGCTCCAAAACTCAAATTTTATATCTTTAGCATTTAAAATGTCATTAACCAAAAGTGCGTATATAGGAAGCTGAAAAGACTTTATTTTGCTTAACCATTGACTTTTATTATCCATTGATGGCACGAAATCAATATTTGGTTCTTTTAGTATACCGGTTTTGTAATCCACTATTATAGTTGTGCCATTTTCACTATCTATTTTATCTAACCTGCCTTTTATGTGATACACTTTACCATTAACCTCAATATCCATCTTTAGAGGAAATTCTAAGTGTTGCACAAGCCTTTGATCTATATCTTTAAAATTGTGCCTAAAAAAACGCTTTATTGCGTATTTAACTTGTTCTTTTTGCAGCCAGATGGATTTTGAAGGCGAAAGAATCTCATTATCTACCAACATATATATTTTTTCTAATTCAGAAACCAAACTATTTGGGGCATATGCTTTCCCCTCATAATCCTTAAAGTAATTATATAAAATCTTGTGGGATAGGGTGCCTATAGCCATTGCATCTAAATCTTCTTCAAAAGAAACTTCGCTTAACCTTAAAATATATGAAAAATAAAACTTTGCCTTGCAGTTTAAAAAGGTATCTATGGCTGAAGCAGAAAAATAAAAGTCGTCGCTATTTAATATTTGTCTTGCTTTTTGAGAATTTTCTATCTTTAGTGGTTTGCTTTGGCTAAATGTTACATCTAATAATGCATCGTCTTCTTTTGGAACTTCCAAACTTTTTTCTTGTTTTTGAATTTCCCAAAAAATTGCTTCCAAAAACCTTGATTTACTTTTGTCTTGTGCGGTTTCATAAAAGAAAAACACTTCATCTGCACTGTTTACAAGATTAAAGAAGCTGTATCTCTGCATATCAAGCCTATCTTTTGATGTTGATAGACCTAGAATTTTTCTGATATCATCTGTTAAAATCGTATCTTGCTTTGGTATAGTTGGTATTATACCTTCGTTTGCGCCCAAATAAAAAACTCTATCGAATGTTAAATTTCTTGTTTCTAAACTGCCAAGCACCTGAAAACCTTGTGTTGGGTTTGATGGGAACGCAACATTTTTGGTTTTAATAAAATTTTTCAGTAAATTAAAATAACTTACACTGCTATCTAGCTTATATTTTTTAATACTTAAGCTTGAGAGTTCATCGAGGCTTTCCAATACACTTTCAATATACTTCGATTCAATTGCGTGAAAGCTTGCGTTTGAGTTATTTTGTAAAAAGTCAATCAGCGTTACTACTTTATCTAAAAAATCACCAATATTTTTTATATTTAAAAAATTATCAATAACATATGAATCTAAAAGCTTTACAAAATCCAGTAACTCATTATAAGAAACATCAAAGCCTTGCTGTTGAAGTTTGCTTATAGCATTTAAAATCAATTGTTCGGTTTCTAATTCTTTGGGTTCAACAAACGATTTGCCTTGGCCCAAGAAATAACTTTTGGCACAATAAGCATAAATTTTAACCACAAAATCAATATTGCCAAGTCTTAGACTTTTTACATACGGGTGTAAGATTACTTTTAAATAATCGCTTATGTAAATAGTGTTGTCTGATTTTTTGTGAAGATTTAAAAGGGCATCAAATAGGGATACAATGGGCGTTCTTGATAAAGGATATCCGATTGAAATGTTAAAAGTGTCTAGTTTTGGGTCCAAACAATTGTGTATTATGGGGAAAAGGTAACTTTCATTTGAAAGTACGATTAAGTCGCCCTCTTTGAAACCGTTAAACTCTTTTTTTAGCTCTTTTAGCTTAAATATTTCGTTGTGCAAATAAGGTGCTTTAATAAAATGATAACCGGTTTTATTTTGTTGTGTTTGATCGTTTATAACCTTTTGTATATTAAGTTTTGGTAGTAAATTATTTATCTTTAGACCATTTTTTGAAATAAAAATACCATTGGCAGAATCTATCAGATTTTTAAAAAGCTCTTGCTCGGTTTTTGTTAGATCGTAAAACCCGGCAAATATAATATTTTTTATATTTTCTTCTGTGTAACTCTTTGAAAATACAGAGGCTTTCTTGTACTTTACAGATCGCGTGCAAAAACCATTTGCATCTAATTTTTCATAAAAAGCGCTATATATGTTAGAAAACCTTGAAACTCTATTGGAAAAATTTTTTAAATCATTCGGTAGGTTGTTTTGTATTAAATAATCAATGCTTGATACATTAACCTGTTCTAAGTACAACTCTTCAAAATCAGAGTACATTTTATAGCCCCAAGGCCAAAAGTAATCAATATTATTGGTATTTACAAAAGAAACCCTTTTATTTATCTCAAAAAGGTAAAACACAGCTTCAAGTGTAGAAATTTGTGGGTAAACTACGTTGCTAAATTCCTCATATATCCTATCCACGAAATCATCAATTGAAAATAGCTCCATAAACCCTGTGGCTTTGTTTTTTTTGCTTGCAATGGCTTTTGATAAATAAATAACGGGCCTTCTGTTTGGAAAAATCACCGTTGTATTTTCTAAGTCTTCGTTTACAATTAGACGTGAGATAAATTCTATTAAATTGCTTGAGTTGTCAATCAAATAAGCCTTGCTCAACTTTTATAACCCCTTTTGTATTAATATTGTATATAATGCCAAATACGTTATCGCTATCAAAAAAATCTTTTAGTATATTGATATAATTTAGAACCTGTGATTTATACTCAGCAATTTCTTGCGCAGTAAAGTTACCTGTTTTGTAGTCCAAAACCGTTATATATCCATTAGAATCAATTACAACTCTATCCATTCTAAAGATTTTGCCATTTTTATCTATAAAAGTTTTTTCGGTAAATACCTTATTGCTTTTATCAAAGAGCTTTTTTAACTCATCTACATTTAAAATATGCAATATTTGCTGCTTTATCCTATCTGCATCTGATTCTATAAACTTTGTATATTTTAAAACCAACTCATCAAGCTTTAAAAAATCCTCTTCATATTTTAAATGGGCAAGTAGTTTATGATAAATCTCTCCTTTCTTTGAATCTTTTATCCGCTTTATTGTCCAGGCGGGAGATTGGGTTAGGAGTTTGTTATAGCTTACGCTAAATCGCACGAAGTTTCTATTTGCGTCTGCAGTTAATTCTTTACTAAATGATGAAAGCTTTGTGCCAACTTCTTCTTCTATTATTGGGCATTGTGGTTTATCTGTTTGCTTGTAGTATATAAAATTATACATTTGCATTTTTGCCCTTGTTAGTGCAACGTAGAGAATATTAAAGTTTTCTATGTTGCCCTTTAAAAGTGCATTACTGTATACACTATTCAAAGTGTCATTTGCTAAAAAATCTTTTTTTATAAATAAATAATCAAGTGAATTTTCATTTTCATTTTCAAAGACAAATTCGTTTTGTTTGCCTGATTTTTTATTTGGGTTTAGTGCGTAGTTTTTATCTGCATTTAATATATTTATCACTACATCAAACTGCAGGCCTTTAGACTTATGTATTGTAAGCAACTGTATACCCTCTTGTGCTTTTGAAAACTCGCAAGAAAATAAGTTAGACTCACCTTGAGCGTTGTTTTCAAAATACTCAATAAACGAACCCATATCGTTTATACCACTTTGTTCTAACTCCAGTATCTTATCAAGTAAAAAACTTAAATAATGGCTTTCTTGCTGAAAATTCTCATCTATTTTAAACCTTTTTATTATATTTAACAAAAGCTCATAAACAGGTATATGGTCAATAGAATTAAAGGTATCTTTAAAAAATGTATCCCATGTATCTTTGAATGTGTTTTTAAAGTTTATGTACAATATTTTATTTGAGCGGTTTTCTAATAAAAAATTTATTATTTTATCCCTTTTTAAAAAAAAGTTAAACACATCGCCTAATAAAAATGCAGCAAGACTTAAGTTGTCAAGTGGATTATTAAAAAATTTTAGAAGCTGCATTATCTCATTTATGATTTTTCTCTGCCTTATATCGCTTGCACTTTGAGACAGCACAGTGTAGTTTTTTTCCAAAAGCCAGCCACTTATGGTGTTGATTTCTTCATTTGTATGAGCCAGGATTGCAATTTGCTCAAGTTTGTAGCCATTTTTTAGCAAATCATCAATTGTTTTAAGCAAGCTTTCTTTTATACAATTAATGCCCTCGTCGTTTTCAAAATTAAACAGCTGAGTTTTTACATAACCTTTAGATAAATGCTCGTTAAGCGGAATTGCCTCAAAATCTAAATAATGCGTTGGATCATTGGTTTCATTTATTATGTCTTTTAAGTATTCTTTAAAAACCTTTTTGGAGTAGTTTACAATATGCTCAAAAGAGCGATAATTATAGTTAAGCGATCTGCTGATACATCTACTTTGTGGAAAAATTTTTTCTGTGTGTTCTATCAAATTTTTCATAATCTCAAAATCTGCTTTTCGAAAACCATAAATTGATTGCTTTAAATCTCCTACTATAAATAACGACCCACCTTTTGAAAGAGATTCTTCTATTAAAGGTTTTAATATTTCCCATTGCATCTTTGATGTATCTTGAAACTCATCTATTAAATAATGGTAAATGTAGCTGCCTAACGTAAAGTAAATTGTTGGCACATAGCCTTTTTCTAGCAAATTAACAATGCGCTTGTTTACGTCTGGCAAGAATGTTTTACCCAAAATATTGTATGTTTTAACAATGTGTTTTTTAAACTCCACAAATAGCTTTAAATAGGGAAAATTTTTTGTCCTTGCAATTGTATAAAGCTTTGAGTTTATTTCTTCAAAGCATCCTTTCCATTGTAGTTCTGCAAGTTTATCTTTATATGGAAATTTTATTTTATTTGCTAAAACACTTAGTACATTTTTTTCTTTTAAAGCATTTTTTAAGCTGCTAATTTTAGCAGGTCCTGTATTGCCTCGAATTTTTTGAGCAGAGTATTGCTCCAATAAATTAAGCATTTCATCAAGTATAGGCTCTAACTCTAGCTTAAGCTTATTAATAATTTGTTCATCAAAGATAAAGAAACTTTTATGCGAAGACTCTTGATCAAGCAGGTAGTTTAGTTTTTTTTTGATTGATTTAACAACCTGAAAATCTATATTTTGATTTGAATATTCATTTAAAAAAATTAAAAATTTACGCAAATCCGAGTCAGATACGCTTTCTAAAAACTCATCAAATGCATAGTCAATTATACTATTAGAACTAACATCTACTTCGAAATCCGGGTTTAAACCTAACTCAATGGCACTTGAGCGGATTATTTTTGTGATAAAGCTATCTATTGTTAACACAAGATCACTATAGTTGTTTAAGATTTCTTCAATGCTTTTAGATGCTAAACTTGTCAAATCTTTATTGTCAGTACCTATTAGTTGTATTATTTGCTTTTTTTCTTCTTTGCTAAGTTGGTCTAGATAAATTTTCTTTACCCACTCTAAAACTTTATTTTTAATATCGTTTGTTGCGTTTTTTGTAAACGTTATGGCCATTATATTGTTTATTTCGTTGTTTAATATGGACTGTGACAGTAAAAACTGCACAACCCTTTGTGTTAATGTGTAGGTCTTGCCAGAGCCTGCGCTTGCCTGTACAATTTGTATATGTGGAAAATCAGATTTTTTAAGAGGCGTCAGTATGTCATTTGAGCTTGGATTTTGTGTATTCATACCTTTATATTAGCAAATTGATTTTTTTATTCAACTTAAAAACTATAATTTTTTTAAGAAAATTTTCAAATCATGCGCATGAAAGTTTCGTTTTGAGATAAAGTGACTCTTTTATACTAACTTTGAGAAATCGCAAAAAAAAATTTTGCTGGACTTTTTGTTAAAAAAGTATTTAAATAATACTATGAAGCTACGCTTTGGATTTGTTTTTATTATATTGTTTTTCTTTCTTAATTCTTGCGGTTACCAATTAAGCGCAAATCACATTTATTTACCAGACCATATTAGCGCAGTTTATGTAGAAAACCCAAAAAACTCTACCTATGAGCCAAATATAAGCATTTACCTAAAAAATGCTATTATAAATGATTTAAGATTAGAACCAAATTTAAGGATTGTATCAAATAAATCCGATGCTCAGGCATTTATTAAAACGGATATTGTATCTTTCTCAGCGCTACCAGCCTCTTATAATGCAAGTGGCTTTGCATCAATGTATAGTTGCAGCATCATAATAAAATTATCATTAATAGCGAAAGATGGCAAAAAACTCATATCAGAAAAAACTTTGACAAGTTCTACTAATTATAGCACACCTTCAAATACAAATATAAATAATATAAATTCAATAGAATCAGCAAAATTAGAAGCAACAAAAGCAACAATATCCGATTTAGCCTCATTAATTAGAGAAGAACTGTTTATGTCGTCTGGGTTTTAGCTCCAAAAAATTGAAATTTTTGATTTAGCAAAAGTATAGCTTGGTTTGATGCTAAAAAAGCGCAACAACAAAAAACTAATTTATTGTCAATTTTTACAAGCGCAAATAATCTCTTTTAAACCATTATCTTCTAAAAACTTGTTTGGTAGGATAGTTAGAATCTTGGTAGCCTCAGGGGGAATCGAACCCCCGTTACCGACGTGAGAGGCCGGTGTCCTAACCGCTAGACGATGAGGCCATGGCTGGGAGAGGAGGATTCGAACCTCCACTAGCGGATCCAGAGTCCGCGGTCCTACCGTTAGACGATCTCCCAAAGCTAGAGCAGTATTGTACTTATTTAATGCCTTTTTGTCAAACTGTTGCAAAAAAACTTTTATTAAACAATTTACAAAGAAGTTAAGATATGATAAAATGATCCAACTTTTAATTAATGGAGGTAGTAATGATAGAAAATCAGCTTAAAGATTTGCAAATTACAAACCTAAAAAAGGTTTATCGCAATTTGCCAACACCAGTCTTAGTGGAAGAAATTTTAAAAAGGGATGAGGGTGTTCTCGCACATTTGGGTCCTATTGTTGTAAAAAGCGGTAAATACACAGGTAGGTCTCCTAAGGATAAGTATATAGTAAAACAAAATCCAAGCCAGCAGCATATTTGGTGGAGAAAGGAAAATCAAGAAATAACCTCAGAAGCTTTTGATAACCTATACAAAAAAACACTATCCTACCTTCAGCAAAAAGAGCTTTTTGTTATGGATGGCTATGCTGGTGCAGATTCACGCTATAGATTGCCAATAAGGGTAATATCTACATTTGCCTGGCAATCATTGTTTACAAGGAACATGTTTATAAGAGAGCTTGATCCTAAAAAATTAGAAAATTTTGAGCCTGGATTTACAGTAATTGCAGCACCTGAATTTAAAGCGATACCAGAAATTGATGACACAAGGAGTGAAGTGTTTGTGGTGCTAAATTTTGAAAAGAAAATTGTCTTGATTGGCGGAAGTGGTTATTCTGGAGAGATAAAGAAGTCAATTTTTAGTGTTATGAATTACTTGATGCCGCTAAAAGGCATAATGAGCATGCATGCCAGTGCGAACTTGGGTAAAGGGGGAGATGTAGCTATCTTTTTTGGATTATCTGGTACGGGCAAAACTACGCTCTCATCTGATCCTGAGCGATTTTTAATTGGCGATGATGAGCATGGTTGGAGTAATGATGGTGTGTTCAATTTTGAAGGTGGCTGTTATGCAAAGGTTATAAATTTATCAAAAGATGATGAGCCACTGATTTATGAAACCACAAGGAAGTTTGGCACGATATTAGAAAATGTTGTGGTAGATGAAAAATCACGCAGAGTTGATTTATTTGATGACTCTATAACAGAAAACACCAGGGCGTCTTATCCTATTAATTATATACCAAATGCACTAAAAGAAGGGGTGGGGCCTCATCCAAAAAATATCATAATGTTAACTTACGATGCATTTGGGGTTTTACCACCTGTATCAAAACTTACAACCCAGCAAGCCATGTATCATTTTATTAGTGGTTATACTGCAAAAGTAGCTGGCACAGAGGCTGGTGTTGAAGAGCCAACAGCTGTATTTTCAACATGTTTTGGAGCTCCGTTTATGGTATTACCACCTACTGTTTATGCAAAGCTATTAGGTGAAAAGATAAAAAAGCACAGTGTAAATTGCTGGCTTGTAAACACTGGTTTAAATGGCGGGCCATACGGCGTTGGAAAACGCATTAGTATTTCACATACCCGTGCTATAATTAGAGCTATTCTCAATAATGAATTAAATGATGTAGATTACGAAATATTACCAATATTTAACCTGCATATACCAAAGAGCTGCCCGGAAGTCCCATCCAGCATCCTAAACCCTAGACAAAGCTGGAAAGATAAAGATGCATACGATGCTCAATTAAAAAAGCTTGCTTTAGCTTTCAAGAAAAACATTGAATCATTTGGCTTTGAGATTGATAAGACCATTATCGATGCAGGCCCACAAATCTAGCTTTAAAAAATATTTTTAGGCAATTAGGGAAGTTTAATAAACTTCCCTAATTTTAGTATTTTTGTTAGTTTTGCCCTGTTGCATTAGATGCGGTTGAAGCTAAATCAGAGTTTGAGTAAAAATTCATATCTTTGAGCTTGTTTAGCGCATATTCGCACCCTAATGTATAAATCTTTATAGGTACGACACCAACCTTAATCATACCAAGCTCTTTTGCTGCACCTCTTGATAAGTCCAAAATGCGTCCCCTTATATAAGGCCCTCGATCTACAATTTTAACAAACAGCTCTTTACCGTTGTAGAGATTTTTGACTAATACTTTGCTACCAAATGGCAAAGTCTTGCTTGCTGCAAAAATCTCATCACTATTGTATGTACTTCCATTAGCTGTTTGCATAAGAGAGTCTGAAAGTCCATACCAAGAGGCATAACCTTTTTGAATTTGACATGCATTGTTTTCATTTGAAATGGATTTTAAAATGTCATCAACTGTAGCTTCACCCGCAAAAGCTCTTGAAAAACTAACAAAAAATACTACCGCTACAATTAACCAAAACTTCCTCATGTTTAAAGTATAAAAATTTTTCATAAAATTGTCAAGAAAAAACTTTAGTTTTTAAAAATCAATAATTTTCTATCTAAAATATGTATTTTTTTGTTAAAATTTTTAATAAGTAACAAAATTATATACTAAATTTAGAACTCAATGTTAATGTTTTGATTTTTTTATGATCATTTTGTATAATGCCAAATAAAAAGGGGTGGATGGATGTTATTTTCAAAAAGTGCGATTTATACAATAAAAGAAAAACCCAAAGATGCTACAATTGATAGTCACGAATTACTCATAAGAGGTGGCTTTATCAGTCAAGTTTCAAGCGGTGTATACACATATATGCCTTTAGGTCTAAAAGTTATCAAAAAGGTATCTAAAATTATAGAAGAAGAAATGGATGCAAAAGGCGCCCAACAAATACTGATGCCAGCAGTTCAGCCAGCTGAACTTTGGATTGAATCAGGCAGATGGAATGAATACGGAAAGGAACTTTTACGCTTTAAAGATAGGAATGATAGGGATTTTGTAGTTGGGCCAACACACGAGGAAGTCGTATCGGATATTGTAAGGCGGTATGTAAATAGCTATAAGCAATTGCCTATAAACTTGTACCAAATTCAAACAAAATTTAGAGATGAAATACGCCCTCGATTTGGCTTGATGAGAGCAAAAGAGTTTATTATGAAGGATGCGTATAGTTTCGATACAGATCCTTCTTTATTGGATGTAAGTTATGAAAAAATGCGTGATGCATACAATAGGATATTTAAACGTTGCGGTATGAATTTTAGAATTGTGCAAGCAGACAGTGGGGCAATTGGTGGCAAGGATTCTGAAGAATTTATGGTGTTATCAAATGTAGGAGAAGATGAAATACTTGTATGTGATACATGTGATTATGCAGCAAATGTCGAAAAGGCTACAAGCATGGTAAATGAAAAACCATCCAAAGAAGGCCATATTGAAAAAATACACACACCATTTGCAAAAACAATTGGAGAGGTGTCTAAATTTTTAAATGTTGAGGAAAGCGAGCTTGCAAAATCACTGTTCTTTAAAAATGAAAAAGGTGAGGTTTTTTGTTTTGTAATATTAGGAAGCGATACACTAAATCTCACAAAAGCCAAAAATGTGGTTTCCAGTATAGAGCTGTCTGCTTTAGACAATAGAGAATTAAAGTCATTAGGTTTAATTGCTGGATTTTTAGGACCAATTGGTTTGGATAAAAACATTCGCATTATTGCTGATACAAGGCTAAAAGATATAGATAGTGCAATCGTAGGGGCAAACGAAGAAAACTATCACTTAAAAAATGTTTCTTTTAAAAAAGATGTAAATGCAGAATTTTTTGATATTAGAAGTGCACAAGAAGGTGAAATTTGTTCACAATGCAAAAAAGGTAAGCTTAAAAAATACATGGGCATAGAAGTGGGTCATATTTTTAAGTTAGGCTTGAAGTATTCAAAATTTATGAATGTTGTTTGCCTGGATAAAGAAGGAAAACAGCAGTACATTTACATGGGTTGCTATGGTATTGGTGTGGGCCGATGTGCGCAAGCTTGTGTTGAACAAAATCATGATGCTGATGGTATAATTTGGCCAATATCCATTGCACCATTTGAAGTTGAAATCATTCAACTTGATAAAACAGAAGAAATAAGCGAACTTTGTCATTTGCTTTATGCGCAGTTAAAAAAATCCAAAATCGACTGTTTATTTGATGATAGGGATGAAAGGGCAGGTGTAAAATTTAAAGATATGGATTTAATAGGCATACCAATAAGCGTTATTGTGGGTTCTAAAAATTTTAAAAATAATGAAGTAGAGATTAGATTAAGAAAAACGAAAGAAAAAAAATTATGCAAAATAGACGAATGTTTCAATGAAATTATGAACATAAGGAATTTAATGTATAAGGAATTGGAGGTTTAAATGAAAGATTTAAAAGAAAAGCTGTTCAGAAATCAAAAGAATGGGTGGTTTGGCAATAAAGAGGAAATTTTTGAGTTTTCGAAAGAATATATCAATTTTTTGAATGTATGCAAAACAGAAAGAGAAACTGTAAATTTTGTAAAAACATTTTTTTCAAAGCATTCAAAGCAAGAACTAATTTTTGTTAATAGAAATAAAAATGTCGCGCTGGTACGACTTGGAAAAGAAAACGGTATGAGGCTTATTGCAAGTCATATTGATTCACCCCGTATAGATTTAAAGCAAAATCCGATCTTTGAAGATTCAAATTTGTGTCTGTTTCATACACACTATTACGGTGGTATAAAAAAATACCAATGGTTAAATATCCCTCTCTCGTTACATGGAATCATTGTAAAATCCGATTTAGAAATTATAGAGTTTAATCTTGGCGAGAATGAGGATGATCCTGTATTTGTAATACCTGATTTATTACCCCATCTATCTAAAAAAGTGATAGATGAAAAGGTTGTAAAAGAAGCTTTTGATGCGGACAAGCTTAATTTGATTGTAGGCTCAATACCGTTTAGTAAAGAAGAAAAAGACCAGATTAAACTCAACATCCTAAAAATATTAAGCGAAAATTATGGCATTTCTGAAGAGGATTTTATATCTGCAGAAATTACACTAACACCTGCTTTTAAAGCAAAGGATGCTGGTTTTGATAGAAGTCTTATTGCAGGGTATGGGCAAGATGATAGAATTTGTGCATATACTTCTTTAAAAGCATTTTTTGATTCAAAAAAGGCTCCACAAACACAAGTAGTTCTGATGATCGACAAAGAAGAAATTGGATCAGAAGGAAATACATCAGCGCAATCAAGCTTTTTGTTTGAAATTGCAATTGAAATCTTGAAAGCAAAAAAAATTGAACCGACATTTGAAAACATTATTTCATTTTTTAAAACTTCTGAATGTTTATCCGCTGATGTTAATGGGGCGGTTAATCCAATGTATAAAGAAGTTCACGAAAAAGACAATGCCTCATACATCAACAACGGCGTGGTTTTAACAAAATTTACAGGACACGGTGGTAAATATATGGCAAATGATGCCAATGCTGAATTTGTAGGCAAAATTAGAAAAATTTTTAATGACAACAATGCAGTATGGCAAACCGGTGAGCTGGGTAAAGTTGATGAAGGCGGTGGTGGCACCATTGCAAAATACATTGCAAATCACAATATAGAAACAATTGATTGCGGACCTGCATTAATTTCAATGCATTCTCCTTACGAAATTTCGTCTAAAGCGGATCTTTATGAGACATACAAAGCCTATAAAGCTTTTTTGAGCTACTAATATGTTTGAATTATAACAGTTTCAGATATATATTCTGCTCTTGGAAGAAATAAGACCATATAGACCGCATTCTTTAGATCACATTCAAGCAATAGAATTTCTAAATGATTTGGTCTCAAAAGGCAAAAATAAATATAGAGATTAGTTGGTATTATCCCTATTACTATTAAGCTTTGGTGCTACTAATTTGATGAGCAAAAATCAAATATTGCCATCCTTACATACACGCCGTTTTCTACTTGCCTTGTAATAAGCACGTTTCTGTCTATATAAATACACGAATCTAACTCAACATCCCTGTTTACCGGTCCTGGGTGCATGATATAGGCATTAATTGTTTTTTTGATGCCGAAAAATTTGTTGTATTCGCTTAGCGAAGGTATGTTCACGCCGCTTTTTCGCTCAAGCTGTATGCGCAACAGTATCACAAAGTCTTTATTTGATGTAGCTTGTTCTAGATTTTTTTCTATTTTTATTCCTTCAAAATTTTGTGGCAAAAATGTATTTGGGCCATAAAAACTCAAATCCCAATTAAACATCTTTGCTAAATATATGTGACTTCGTGCTACACGTGAATTAACAATATCGCCTATTATACAGACTTTAAGATTCTCTATATCTTTTGTGTGCTCATACATTGTCATCAAATCAAGCAAAGCTTGAGAAGGATGTTCATTTGTCCCATCACCTGCGTTGATTATATTGGCTTTAGTAAACTGGCTCATATATAAAGGGAAACCAGAATAGGAATGCCTCGTCACAAAAAAATTCGGGTGCATTGCATTTAAATTTGTTATTGTATCTATCCAGTTTTCACCTTTTTGCAAACTTGACTTCGTATAATCAAAGTTAACAACCTTTGCACCTAGTTTAAGCGCAGCTATTTCAAATGATGTTTTGGTTCTTGTGCTATTTTCAAAAAACATATTTATAACAATGGCATCTTGCAGGCTTTTAGTATAATTTGTGTTATTTTTAAAGTAGATAGCTTTTTCTAAAATACTTAGCACCTGATTTTTATTAAAGTATTTAAGACCCAAACAATGCATAAGCTTACCTTCCTATATCTCTGTGAATTGTATTTACTATATAATCCATATTTCTTACAAATTCCTCCAAATGCTTAACAATTGCAACCGAGCGGTGCTTGCCGCCAGTGCAACCAATTGATATCGTAATATAGCTCTTTGATATTTGTGTAAAAAGAGGTAAAATAAATTTCAAAAAGTCTTTAATTTTATCAATAAATTCTTTAGCATGCGGTTGAGTTAATACAAAATTATAAGTAACCTCATCCAACCCTGTTGTATTTTTAAGTGACTCGATAAAGTAGGGGTTTGGTAAAAATCTTGCATCAAATATATAATCGCTTTCTGCTGGTAAACCATACTTAAAACCAAACGATTCAAGCTGAACAATCGGTTTTAGTTGCTGATCATCTCCAAATTTTGCTAAAAGTAAATTCTTAAGGTTATTAACATTTAAATCGGTTGTATCTATAACAAGATCGGATATCTTAGCAACACCGTCCATAATTGACTTCTCTTCTTCTATGGCTTGCATAAGGGATAGTTGCTTAAATAAAGTTAAGGGGTGCTGCCTTCTTGTTTCTTGGTATCTGGCAATTAGCTTTTCTTTATTGGCATGCAGGTAAACTATTATAACATTTATGTTCTTGCTTTTAAGCCACTCTACTGACTCAAAAAAATACTTTTGAAAATCAATTTCTCTAATATCGCAAACTATAGCTATATCTTTAACCGCAAAAGTACCTTCTTCTGCAATGTCAATAAATTTTTTGATTAATTGCAGTGGAAAATTATCCATGCAAAAAAATCTTAATTCTTCAAAAACTTTTAGAGCGCTACTCTTGCCTGAACCAGATAAACCGCTAATAAATACAAATTTGTTAATTTTACTCATCTTCTTCTAAGGTTTTTAGATAATCTTTTATTTCTTGCGGACTTTTATTCAAAAAATGCTCCACATTCGATTTTTTTAATATTTTGGCAAGGAATGTAAGCGTTTTCAATTGCAATGATGGCTTATCAGATGGAGATAATACAACAAATATCACACTTACTGTTATATCATCAATTGAATCAAAGTCAATTGGTGCTTTTAAAACAAAAACACCAATATAAGACTTTACATCCTTAAGTTTTAAATGAGGTAAAGCAAACCCATTACCTATAGCCGTAGAGCCCAATAATTCTCTTTCTTTTAATAAGTCATAAATAATACTACTATCTACATTGACCTTTAAAGCCACAGACTGGCTGATTTTTTGAAACAAATCATACTTATCGTTTGCCACAACATTAACATCAACATCTTTTATTTGGTTTATCAGATCTTTAAAATTCATTTTAAGTTTCTATAAGCGTGAAACTACCGTCGTTATTTTTGTACAAAACATTGACATTTTCTGTTTCTGAATTGTAAAAAACCAAAATTCCTTCTAGTGATTTTTGAGCTAAACTCAGGGCTTCTTCTAAATTAATAGGCTTTTCATCAATATTTTTTCTAATAATCTCAATACCTTCAAATTCACTTTGAACTTCATTTATTGCGCTAGTTTTTCTTTTATTGGATTTTTTTTCTTTAAGTTTTTTTAATTGTCCCTCAAGGTTATCATATAGTAAATCAATACTTGCATAAAGATCGCGCGAGGTTTCTGTGGCTTTAATAATATCTTGCTTTGTGATTAATTTTGCATCGGCAATATGTCTATATTTTTCAACATTAATCATAATTTCAGCTTGCAATATATTGTATATCTTTTCAAGCCTGCTCAATTTTTTTACAACGTAATCTTTTATAGCATCTGTAAGTTCTATATTTTTTGAAGCAAAAACGAATTCCATATTACCTCCAGATGGTTAATGTTCGCAAACAGATTTGTTTGTATAAATCAATGTACCGTCTAAATAGTCCTGCATGGTTTTTGAGTGTTCCTGTGGTGCAACACCAGATATAACATCTATACCATAGCTGTTAAAAAACTCTATAGCTCTTGGCCCAACACCGCAAAGTATAACTAAATCAACATTCTGTGACTTTGCCCAAGCAGGAAAAGCGCCTTCTTGGTGCTCTATTGAGTCGTAAAATTTTTTATCTTTTACAACACCATTTTCAATTTCGTAGATTACAAACCTTTGAGCTCTGCCAAAGTGTTCACTTAAAACATCACCAATTAATGGCATCATGACCTTCATTAAACCTTTCCTCCTAATTTATTTTCGAGTGATTCCATTTTTCCTTTTAAAGTTAGCTGTTTGTCGTTTCTTTCGTCAATATATACATTCATAACAACCCTATTTAATCCTTCGCTATAAATTGTATCTCGCACTTTTGGTATAAGCTTAAGAATTTCTTCTAACTCACCTTCTATTGCTGTACCAATAGGTGTAGGCATTACTTTAAAACTGCTTTCTTTTATTAGCGATACAACTTTTGCGATGCAGGCACTTACGCTTGGTGACGATGTACCAATCGGTATAACTGTAATGCCACAGACAGCCATATTGACCTCCTTATCTAGTAAATGCTTCTGTATCGTTCGAAGTATGATTTATCATCCTTTATGTTAGCTTTTATTTTGATTATCTTTATATCAAATGCACTTATTGTAACAAATTTTTCGTTTAGAATTAAATCATCCCATTGTGTTAAAATTTTATAAGACAAAGAAATATCTTGAAATTTTTTTTTGGCTGATTCACTGCTATTAACATCTGGGTGATATTTTTTTGCTAGGACAAGGTATCTCTTTTTTATTTCCTGTGAAGATTTAGCATCCCACACATTTAGAATTTCTTTGGCTATTATTTCATAGAGTTTCTTTTGCTTAATGTTTTTTCTAAACTCAAAATCGTATATCATAACTGTACTAATTGTTTTGGAAATTTTGTTAAACTTTCTACACCATCTTTTTTTACAATATAGGTATTTTCTAATCCAACTGCACCTTCATTGAAAATAAGCTTTGGCTCAAATGCAAATACCATATTTTCTTCTAATGGATAATCCATGCCTTTGGCAATAAATGGGTACTCATCCAACTCCAAACCTAAACCGTGGCCTAAAAAACTTACCCTATCTTTACCAATGCCCATAAAGATATTTTCATACCCTGCGCTTTTTGCTTTTTCAAGAGACTTTATATATATTTCGTGAGCATTTGTGCCTACTTTTGCATAATCTTCAAACCAATTTATTAAATCAAGACAAAACTGGTAGCCTTTTTTCATCTGATTATCTAAATCGCCAATTACAAATGTGCGTGTTTGATCTGCCAAATAACCATTGTAATTAAAAACAAAATCCACAATTATGGACTTGTTTTTCTCAATCCTATTTGTGCTTGCACCTTCTGGGTAAGTAGGGTACATACCTTTGCCTGTTAGAGGTTTCATGTAGCCAGAAAAACCCACAGCGCTTGTACCGCAAATAACATGACCCATAAAAATCTCGCCATTAAACATTCGCATGCGGTTTCTGCCTTGATGGCCCCTTAGGCGTGCAAAGTATTCTAATTTTGCGCTTATATCAATTTCTCTTTTGTTTTCTTCTAAATATATTTTTGCATCAGCCATTAAACAATCAAGATTTTTAGCAGCTTGTGCTATACTTCCTATCTCTTGCGGTTCTTTTATTCTCCTTTGCCATCTAATATCATCTGAAACATCTGCTATGTGGCTTCTATCAAAAATTTCTTTAAATTTCAGATAAAAATTTGCAGGCAATACATCAAACTCAAGGCCTATTGTGTCAACCTTAAAACCTTGCTGTTGAATAAATTTTTTAATGTCTGAAAAACCATTCATATAATTTACGCTAACGTTGGTCTCTTCTTGAGCTCTATCCAAACCACGCCTGACAAATAAAAATTTTCCATTATCTTTTGTTATAATAAGTACGCCGTTTGCAAATGTACCAGTATAATAATAAATATCGGTTGATTGCATAAGTAGAGCAATATCAATATTTTTAACTCTCAAGACTTCTGAGAAAGTTTTTGTTCTCATGCAACCCCTCCATCCATTTGTCAGTAATAATACACGCAAAAAATAAAAAATTCAACTATTGTTTTAAAGTATTTGACTTAAAAACGCATAAATGGTAAAAAGTAAATGTATGGTACAAGTGGGCGAGATGTTTTCTTATATCTCAAAAACATACGATTTGTTAAATCATGTGTTGAGTTTTAATATTGATAAGTCATGGAGAAAAACTGCTATATCCTACATTAATGGCCCAAGTGTTTTGGATGTGGCAACAGGCACCGCTGATATCGCTCTTGCCATTAATAAATCTGATTTTCTAAAAAAAGTAATAGGTGTTGACATAAGCCTTGGCATGTTAAAAATCGCTAAAGAAAAAACAAAAGGCAAAGGTATAATGCTTACTTGTGCGGATGCTTTAAATTTGCCTTTTAGAGATAATTCTTTTGACAATGTCATAATTTCTTTTGGCATAAGAAATATTAAAAACAAAATACAGGCATTATATGAGTTTAAAAGGATATTGAAGCCTTCTGGGAGACTGCTTGTTTTGGAATTTTCAAAACCAAAAAATCAATTTATAAATGCCGCTTATATACTTTACAAGGATTATTGCTTACCTAATATAGCCGGGTTTGTTTCAAATAACAAAGAGGCTTATAAGTATCTTGCTAAAACAATTAGATATTTCCCAGATCCAGAATTTTTGTCAAATGCAATGTTGCAAGTTGGTTTTGAAAAAGTAAATTTTAACTTTCTCAGTTTTGGTATTGCTTGTTTGCATGTTGCATACAAGGAGGGATAGTCTATGGAGAAATATCTTTTAGATATAGAGGTCCAGCAAAATGCTGTTGACTTTTTTCAGCAGGCAGAAGTTATTAACTACTGCGTGTTTGATATTGTTTGTGATGTATTTTTAGCGGAAGAAGACAAACTATGGATGCTTTTAGCATACAACTATTTTTTTGACGATTTTACTGAGGACAGTATATATGATGAAGTATGCGTTTGGTGATGTGGTTGTAGTATCGTTTCCTTTTACGAATTTAGACAAAACAATAAGAAGACCAGCTTTGGTGCTCATTGATACAGGAGATGAAGATATTGTGGTGGCAAGGATTACCACGCATAAGCACAATGAAGAAATGGAGCTTGAAATCGAAAATTACAGAGAGAAAGGTTTACTTTTGTCAAGCTTTGTAAGATTTAATAAAATAGCTACACTAAACAGAAAAGATATGTACAAAAAAATAGGCGAATTATCTCCAAGCGAGGTAAAAAAGGCGCGAAAGATTTTAAGAAAAATGTTTTTAAATAACCAAAGGGAGAAAGATGATGACACTAAAAGAATTAAGGAAAAAACTAGATAATATAAAGGAGTATCTTTGACTTAGACAAAAAGTCTCAAGCCATAAAAGAAATTGAAGAGAAACTTCAAAATAAAGAGATCTGGAATGACTACGCTCTATTGCAAAAACTTGAAAGGACAAAAAGAAATTTTCAAAGCATTATAAGTCAAGTTAAAGAGTTAGACGACGAACTTAGCTTGATTGAAGAAATGGTTTCTCAAGAAAATGATGAAAATTTATTTGAAAGTGAAACTCAAGAATTAAGCAAAAAAATCGAAGCGTTTGAAATCCAATCGCTTTTGTCAGGACCGCACGATGAAGATGATGCAATCGTTACTATTCATTCGGGTGCGGGTGGCACTGAAAGTTGTGATTGGGTTGCTATGCTATTTAGAATGTATACAATGTGGGCCCAAAATAATAATTATAAAATTGAGATAGCTGACATGCAAGAAGGCGATCAAGCTGGGTATAAAAGTATTACCTTCATTGTTTCTTTAGGCGACCATCCGTATGGTAACTTAAAAGGTGAAAATGGTGTCCATAGGCTAGTGAGGATTTCCCCTTTTGATTCTAATAAAAGACGACATACATCCTTTGCTGCAGTTAGTGTGTTGCCAGATATTGAAGATGATATAAATATTGAAATAAAACCAGAAGATTTAAAAATTGACACATTTAGAGCAAGCGGGGCAGGGGGCCAGTATGTAAACAAAACTGATTCTGCCATAAGAATTACTCATATTTCAACAGGAATCGTTGTTACATGCCAGACCGAGCGAAGTCAGATGAAAAACAAAGCTACTGCCATGAAAATATTGAAATCAAAGCTATACAAGCTTGAAGAAGAAAAGAAAGCAGCCCAACTAAAAAATATTAGCGGAGAAAAAAAGAAAGTTGAGTGGGGCAGCCAGATAAGATCGTATGTTTTACATCCATATAAAATGGTTAAAGACCACAGAACAAATTTAGAAAAAACAAATGTCGCAGCAGAAAGTGTTTTAAATGGAGAGATTAACGACTTTTTATATGAGGATTTAAAATATCTAAAAGGAGAAGAAAATGAATGAAGACGAGAATAAACTTATAAAAAGAAGAATAGAAAAATTAGAGGAAATAAAAGCTTTAGGTATTGACCCTTACCTTAATGGTTTTTCACCAGAGTATTTCTTAAATGACATTGTAAGCCACTACATTGACGTTGATGTAGACCAGCTAAAAGAAATTCAAATAAATTTTAAGATCGCTGGAAGGATTATTTCTATTAGAGATTTTGGCAAAGCAGCGTTTTTAAAACTAAAAGATATGAGCGGTAACTTACAGATTTATTGCCAAAAAAATGTATTAGGCGATCAATACAGTTTATATAAAAAGCTAGATATCGGCGATATTATAGGTATTGAGGGCAATGTATTTAAAACAAAAACGCAAGAAATTACAATAAACGCTCAAAAATTGTATTTATTGACAAAATCTATAAGACCATTGCCTGAAAAGTTTCACGGACTTCAAGACAAAGAGTTAAGGTATAGACAGCGTTATGTAGACTTGATAGTAAATGACGATGTTAGGGAGACTTTTTTCAAACGCTCAAAAATTATTGCTTTAATTAGAGAATTTATGATTAACAATAAATTCCTTGAAGTAGAAACACCTATGCTTCACAAACTTGTAGGTGGTGCTGCCGCTAAACCATTTACTACGCATTTAAATGCACTAGATCTTGATATGTATTTGAGAATTGCACCAGAACTATATTTGAAGCGACTGGTTGTTGGTGGCCTTGAGAGGGTTTTTGAAATAAACAGGAATTTCAGAAATGAAGGCATGGATTTAAAACACAATCCCGAATTTACAATGATGGAGTTTTATTGTGCATACAAAGAGTATAATTTTTTACTTGATTTTACAGAAGAGTTGTTTGAGCACCTACTTAGTAATTTAGGCTTGGATAAAAAAATAACTTACGGTGATTTTGAAATAGATTTTTCAAGACCATACAAAAGAACAAAATTTATTGATGCACTAAAAGAAATAGGTGGTCTTGCAGATGAAGTAATTAAAGACAAAATGCAGTGTTTAGAACTTGCAAAACAACTAGAAAAAAAGGTCGATGAAAATACAACGCATGCAAAAATTTTAGCAGAACTCTTTGATGCTTTGGTGGAGCCAAAGCTTATAAACCCTACTTTTATTACAGAATACCCAGTTGAAATTAGCCCGCTTGCAAAGAAAAACAAACAAAATCCGCTTATTGCAGACAGGTTTGAGTTATTTATAGCAAATATGGAAATAGCAAACGGATTCTCTGAATTAAACGATCCCTTTGATCAAAAAGAACGATTTATCAAACAACTAGAAGAAAGAGCCAACGGTGATGAAGAGGCTTCTATGTATGATGAAGACTACATAGTTGCGCTTGAATATGGCCTTACACCAACAGCAGGTGAGGGCATTGGCATTGACAGACTCGTTATGCTTCTTACCAACAACCCATCTATTAGGGATGTAATTTTGTTCCCTTTAATGAAGTAGCTACTCTTACAAGATAATCATCTAAGTAACCTGCTTCTTTAAAGCCTTGTGCGCGCAAAATGCACGAATCACACTCACCACAAAATTCTTCTCTTCCTTCGTAGCATGAATAAGCAAAGGAGTAGTCTGCATTGTGTTTTTTACCCAGTTTTATAATCTGTGATTTTTTTAGGCCAATTAACGGCGCAATGATATTAAAAGGTTTTTTTTGACCAATTTTTGTACCAAGTGTAGCGGTTTGTTGAAAGCTTTTCAAAAAGTTTGGCCTACAGTCAGGGTAGCCTGAATAATCAATTACATTCCAACCGCCTATAATGTCTGTAATATCCAAAGTTTCTGCATATGCAACTGCAACAGACAAAAAAATACCATTTCTAAAAGGCACATAAGTAATTGGTATCTCATTGCTATTAACATCCCTGTTTTTTGGCACATCAATTGAAAAATCCGTTAATGCACTTGCACCCATTGTAGATAAATCTATTTTAAACTCAAAGTAGCTTATTTCCTTTTTCTTTATACTTTTGACTAGCTCAATTGTTTTTTGTGCCATTTCTTTTTCTATAATATGCCTTTGGTTGTAGTCAAAAGTTATTGTATAAACCTTGTCGTAATTATCCAGTGCCCAAAAAAGGCATGTTGTAGAATCAAGGCCTCCAGAAAAAATTAACAAACATTTCCTCATTTATACACCCCTTTGTTCTGCGTATATTATTTTATGATTTTGAATAATTAGTCTTACATTGCTATTTGCAAGGTTACTTTTTTTAAAAGCTTCAACAATATCTTGTGTTCGCTTTATAAATTTATTTAATGGCTCGTTTGAAAAATAGATAGGCTGTATCGTAGCCGATATTAAGTTAAGATTTTTAAAAAAAGTTTCAATGTCTTTTAATGATTGAGCATTTTGTACTAAGATTTTGAACTCCACATTCTTTAGTGTTTTATAATTTTCTAATACCTCATAATTCAAACTATCAAATTTTGGACTTACTACAATATGGTCAAACTCGCTCGCAAAATCTACCCATATTGTACCATTTGTTTCTAAAAAGAATTCATACTTCTTTTTAAATTGTTTAATAAAAAGTTCTATAAAACTTGCATGCAACAGTGGTTCTCCACCGGTAAAAATTATTCTTTTACACCTATAGCTAGAAACTACCTCTTCAACTTCTAATAAAGACATAATTTTATATTCATCAAAAGCGTACTTAGTATCGCAAAAATCACAATTGAGGTTACACCCACTAAACCGCACAAAAACGGCCGGGTACCCCAGCATTGCGCCTTCTAATTGAAGGGAATAAAAAATTTCACAAATTCTATCCTGCATCTTTAATATATTAACATAAAATTTTTATAGTGGCAAATTACTCAATCCATAAGATACAAGATAGATACAGAATATAGTCTTAAAGACGTTTCTATTTAAAAGTAATAATGGAAAAGTAAATCTAACCTACCATGTTTGATTAAGTAAATACCGCTAAATTTCATTATTTTTTTAATTTTTTCTCTATTTTGAGGGCTATAGCAATGAATGGGACATTTTTTGCACATTGGTTTAGGGTTTAGTGGACAATTATTTAATTTTTTATATGCGTAATTTAATAGTTCATAACAATCTTTACACAAACCATCTTTATAAATTTCAACATCCTTTTCTAAATGCTGTTTTTTGCAGTATATTTTTATAAATATTTTCAAAATCTTTTTGTCATGCTCAATTTTCTTTTGTTTTTCTCTCACACCTCATATTCTACTTTAAAGCTTTATAAAACAATTGACTTATGTCAAAAATTATCCTCTATGAAACGCTTAATTTTTTCTGTTTGAGCGCTTCTTTTATATAATGGTTTTTTATCCTCTTTGTAGGCAATTAAATATTCTTCAAATGGAATTTTTTCGTTTATATAAAAAATTCCAAGTGGCAGTGGGTCATTTTCAAGCGCTTTTTGTAAAGCTTGCATTTTGTCTTTTGGATTATGGTTTTGCATTATGTATGTGTGTTGGCTGTACCATTGGTAGGTATTTACTTTATTGAAGCTAACGCATGGCTGAAAAAGTTCAACGATAGAAAAACCTTTGTGATTAATTGCTTGCGCTAAAATTTCTGCAGTATGCTGTATATTACCTACATAACCCCTTGCTACAAATGAAGCATTTAGTGTTATTGCTAGAGCAATAGCGTTCAGCGGCTCTTCAAATACCCCAAAGGGTTGCGTTGTTGTGTGCTGGCCTATCATTGTTGTAGGTGAGCCTTGACCTTTTGTTAAGCCATAAATTTGATTGTTATGAATAATAACCGTTATATTTGCATTTCTTCTTATGCCGTGCAAAAAGTGATTGCCCCCTTCTGAGTACATATCACCATCACCACCTTCTGCAATCACCACTAATTCTGGGTTTGAAGCTTTTAGGGCTGTAGCTATAGGTATAGCTCTTCCATGTAGTGTGTGAAAGCCGTGAGTATTTATGTAATGAACAATTTTTGCAGCTTGGCCTATGCCGCTAATTATTGCTATGTCTGTAGGTTTTAATTCAAGCTTTTTAAAAGCTAAAGCTAAAGCATCTCTTAAGGGAAAATTGCCACAACCAGGACACCATGATACATCAAAAGAATCCGGTCTTTTTGGTTCAAACTCTCCTAAATTACTCATTTTCCCTCCAATGCATTTTGTAGACGTTCTTTTAATTCTTCAACAAAAAACTGCCTTCCTGTGTATTTATTTATCAATTGATTTGTTTTTATACCATATTCTCTCCAAATCAATTGAGCAAACTGACCAGAAAAATTTTGCTCAACAAAAATTAAATTTTGAGCTTTTGTAAGATAATCCAAACCTTTATCATTTAAGGGATACAGTTGAGAATAGGCAAGTAGTCCTGTGTCGTCTAGACCTAGCAACTCCAAAGCTTCTTTTATATTTTCATATAAAGAGCCATAACAAACAACTAAATTTTTAAATGTTTCTGGACCAATGTAGAGAGGTTCTAGTGCTTCACTTTTTATACCGTTTAGTTTTTGCATTCTTTTTTCAAGCATAAGTTTGGTTAGTTCTTCGTCCTCTGTAATATCGCCATACTCATCATGCTCATTTCCGTTTGCTACTACAATCCCACTACCAAAACCCGGAGCACCCCTTTTAGATACACCGTTTTTGGTGAATTCGTACCTTTTGTAGTCTGTTGGTGTTTGTATAATATAATTTTGAGGTTCAATAAATTCTAAATGCGACGTATCTACATTATACATCATACTCATAAAAAACTGATCGGTTAGAATATAGGAAACACATTGATGCTTATCTGCAATATCAAAAGCTTTTTGCATTACAAAAAACGCATCTTCCAAATTTCTTGGAGAAAATATAGCTCTTGGAAAATCGCCATGTGAAGAGTAAAGCACTAAATTAAGGTCACTTTGAGATGTTCTTGTGGGAAGGCCTGTTGCTGGTGCGGGCCTTTGCGCCAAATGAACAACTAAGGGCGTTTCGCTCATTGCAGCTAAACTAACGCCTTCTTCCATTAGTGCATATCCACCTCCAGATGTAGTTACAAATGATCTAGTTCCACCAAACCATGCGCCTATTGCGGCATTTACTGAAGCAATCTCATCCTCAAATTGTTCTACCACGATATCAAACTTATCCATTTGGTGTGCTAAGAAAATTGCTACGTCTGTAGATGGCGACATTGGATAAAACGATAAAAACTTGGCATTTGCGCTCAATGCGCCAAATGCTACTGCTTGCGAACCACTAAGCAAAGCGTATCTTTTTTCTGCAATTTTTTCAATATTAAGTTTAATACTTTTATATGTATTGTCTTGAAATAATTTGTAACCCTCGTTATATGCAGTTATGTTTTTTTGGACAACATCTGGAGCAAGAAAGTGATTTTTGATAGCCTTATATGCAGTATCCGTATCAATTTTAAACATAGCCGATATAAAGCCAAATGCCACAGTATTTGCAAAAACAGCACTTTCTAAATCTTTGGCTATCTTTAGGAAGTCAACTTCCAAAAATTGCGATTTGTACTCATCTGTAATAAAGTCGTTTTCTCCAAATATTATGGTATTATCTGATATGCGATTTTTTGAATGTTCAAGCGCTTGTTTTGTAAACAAAAACAGAAAGTCAGCAAATTGTTTGTAGCCTTTATTTTCTTTTGAAGATACTCGAATTGTGGTTGAGTTAACTCCTCCTCTTACGCGAGACATGTATTCTTTATCTGAAAATACAAAAAAATTTGAGTCTTTAAAAGCTTTTGATAATAGAGTTTCAATGGTTTCGACACCTTGTCCTGCAGCAGCAGTTAATACTATAGTATAATCCATAATTACTCCCCTCTTAATAGCTGATCTATATGACTAAACTCAGCTGATTCTACCCATTCTTTGCCTTTTCTTGTAAATTCCATTAAATTTTCTAATATTATCCTGTGTTTGTCCTCTTCGTTAGAGATAATTTCTAAAATTTCTCTTTCCTTTGAGTTATTAGACTCAAGTGCGCTTTGTTTGTAAAAATCTCTCGATTTTATCTCAATTTTAATTGCTTCATCATAAACTTTCAATAAATCTTCACTACCGGATAGATCAATATTTTGATTTTTAAGATTGTTAAATAAAGTAGGCATATTTTTAAAGGTTTGCGTGGGCAGGTACTCATAAACACCTTCTTTAAATTTTTCAATAATTTTATAGTGCCTATCTTCATCGCTTGCAAGCATTAAAAAAAGAGATCTAATTTCGTCTCTTTTCGATCTTAGAGATTGCTCATTATAGTATTTTTTTCCATCTTCTTCAAAAGCTAAGGCATAATCAATAGCATTCATCGACTATCTCCTTAAAAATTCAATGATTTCATTGATATCTGGTAATTCTTTTATAGGGTAAACCTTTGTAAAAATTACATTAAAATTTTCGTCAAGTAATATATTTACTCTGCCAGAAAATCCATATTTTTCAATAAAAACATCGCATTTTTTTGAAACTTCGCCGTGTGGCCAAAAATCGCAGAGAAGTTGTGTTTTTGCGATATTTAACTGCTCAGCCCATGCTTTTTTGGATGGCACTGTATCAATGCTTAAACCAAAACATACGGTATTTAATTTTTTAAAAACCTCATAATTATCTTCCAACGATTGCATTTGTTTTGCACATACATCTGTCCATGCAAGTGGATGAAAAGATAAAAGTACTTTACTGCCCTTGTAAGTCTCAAGACTAACATCTTTGGAATTTTGATCTTTCAGTGTAAAATTTTCAACTTTTGTGCCAATTGCTAATGCCATAAGGAACCTCCTACTTAGAAAATAAATTACTTAGTGACAATTTAATTAAATTTTCAAAAAAACTTTAAAGCTTTCGCCTTTTTTTACAGAACTATCAATTAGAATCTTAAAAATTACTTTTCTTCAATTTTAATAACGTGCCAAATACCCACTGGTGTTCTTAGATCATTACCAAAAGCTTCACCGGGTCTTTTATCCATTGCAAAAAAATACAAAGGCTTATTATTATATGAAATTTGTAGTTTTCCGTCTGGCCTTTTAAAAATTTTAAAATCTTTTGATTTTAATGCTCCTGGCAATGCCAATTCTTTTTCGTAAAAAATTGGCCATTTAGCTAAACAGGTTTGGTTAGCACATTTAATGTTGTTGTCTGTTTCGTCTTCTAAATAATACAAAGTCATACCGTTTGGTCCTGTAAGGTACGTTCCTATTTTTGGACTTTGTGCAATATTAACGGTATATGTAGTGATAATTGAGCAATTACCTTCAACCTTCAACCCTGTATTTGTTTTAATATTGTCAGCTAATGCACTGTTTAAACCTACAAATAGGAAAAGCCCCGCAATTAACGCATGATATTTAAGCTTCATAAAAAACCTCCATGTAACTTTCAACTTATAAAATACTCCTAAAAAACCATATTTCAATAATAATTATTAAAATGTTATTTTCCATTTTTTAACTTTCTAACATTAGCATCAATTTCTGCTAGAATCTTCCTCAAAGAGGCTTCATGTCCCTTTTCTTGATCGGCTAAAGATAAAAATAACTGTATTGATTCTGGAGTTTTAAACTTTTTTGCAGCGTTTAAGTAAAAATCCCTTGCGCTAATTTCTTTTGGTATAGCAATTAATATTGCCTGTTTCATTTCTTCCAATTCTTCAAGTGTATATTCCATACATTAACCTCCTTGTTTAAATTTAAGCCCAAGTGATCTTTCCACCTTCATAAGCTATAAACAATACAACAAGCAAATTGGCAAATATAAGTACATTGTACAAAACATATACAAAATCATGATCAGCTAGTATATTGGGATGTGTAACTCTAAGAACTATGTTAAATACTCCTATTAAAAGCAGTATAATAGAAAATGTAATTTTGTTTTTGAAAATTTTTGTAGCATGCATGTCGTAGTTTATCCACCAACTAAGAAGACCAGCTAAAATTGCAGGCACAGCCATAACAGTGGCTGCAAAAAAAGCATAAATAGCGCTATCGTCAAAACCTTTAAGCGATGTAATTAAAAATAAAGCTTGCATAAGTGCTGCAAAAAAGAATAATCCTAAAGGATAGCGAATAAGTACCGGATGTGGGTGAAACTTTTTATATAAGCTAATTAGCGCTTCCTTTGTTTTTGTAGCAGAAGATTCTTCAACTTCCAGTGTGTCTACTACTTCGAAAGATTTTAAAACTTCATCTGTGTGTGGGGCAAGAGCCAAAAAATCAGTCAAATCTTCTCCAGATTTATGGCGCCCCATATGAACGCCATTTTTCCATCTTTTGCTATTTGTAACGTCGTAAACTTTACCTTTATAGGCAATGTAGGCTTTTTCACCATTTTGACCGTTATATTTGTATAATTCTTTTAGTTTCATTCGATCCTCCCTTGCCTTGATTTCTATTTAACTAGTTTCCTTAAAACAAAACTCAAGATACCGTCATTTTTGTAATACTCGATTTCCATTGGAGTATCTAGTCTTGCAATAACATCAAACTCTACTTTTTGATTGTCAGATTTTAGTGCAGTAACACTTAATAGTTTGTTAGGTTCAAGATTTTCAAGCCCCTTTATAAAGAATACCTCACTACCGTCAAAATTTAGCGTTTTATAGTCTTGATTTTCTTGAAACTGCAATGGCAGTATGCCCATATCAATAAGGTTGCTACGGTGAATTCTTTCGTACGATTTGGCAATAACTGCTTTTATTCCAAGTAGTTTTGGTCCTTTTGCAGCCCAATCGCGAGAAGATCCGCTTCCATATTCTTTGCCGGCAATCACAATAAGCGGTATGCCTTCTTCTTTGTATTGAACTGATGCATCATATATAAACTCAATATTTTTTTGATCAAACTTTAACGTATAAGGACCTTCTTTTGGCCCAACTAAAAAGTTTTTTAACCTCACATTTCCAAAGGCACCTCGAACCATTATCTCATGATTACCTCGTCTTGACCCATATGTGTTAAAATCTTTTTCTTCTACGTCGTTATAAATTAAATATTTACCTGCTGGATAATCTTTTGGGATTTTACCAGCAGGCGAGATGTGATCTGTAGTGACAGAATCTCCAAGTAATGCAATTACTCTTGCGTTACCAATATTTGATTTTGGCTTAATGTCTATTTCAAAATTATCAAAATATGGAGCTTTTTTTATATAAGTAGAATTTTCTTGCCATTGATGCAAATCAGTTGCTTTCACAGGAAGTTTATCCCAAATTTTGTCGATAAAAATGTTTGAGTATTTGTTACTAAATATAGCTTTGTTTATATATGTATGTATATAATTGTTAATATCATCACTGCTTGGCCACAAGTCTTTTAAAAATACTTTGTTGCCGTTAACATCAACACCCAATGGATCAATTGTCATATCGATATCTACCCTTCCAGCAATAGCAAAAGCAACAACTAGCATAGGTGATGCAAGATAATTTGCCCTTACGCTATTGTGTATACGCGCCTCAAAATTTCTATTGCCAGATAAAACGCTAGCTACAACTAAATTTTCATTTTTTACAACCTCTTCTATTACTGGATGCAGCGGCCCTGAGTTGCCAATGCAGGTTGTGCAACCATGAGCTACAACATGAAATCTTAGGGCTTCTAAATATGGCAATAGGTTAGACTTTTGCAAGTATTCATCTACTACACAAGAGCCAGGTGCTAGTGATGTTTTTATATAAGGTTTGACGTTCAATCCTAATTCTACCGCCTTTTTGGCCAGGAGACCAGCGCCAATCATAACAAAAGGATTAGAGGTATTAGTACAAGAAGTAATAGCTGCAATAGCTACGCTACCATCTGCTAGCAAAAACTCTTCATTTTCAAATTCTATTTTTACAAACTTTTTACCGTTATATACTCGTGTTTCTCCTGCTTTCATATCTTTTAGGAATTCATCTGTTGAAGCGATATCTATATTTGTATTCTCTTTACTTTCTACACCTTGGTTTAACAATTTGTAAAAGTCGCGCTTCATATTTTTTAAAACAATTTTATCTTGTGGTCTTGATGGCCCAGCCAATGAAGGCTCTACAACCGAAAGATCAAAATCAATAATTTTAGAATATACTGGCTCATATGAATTATCATAAAATAAACCTTGGTGCTTTGCATATAATTCTACCAAATCAATCAGATGACCTCTATTTGTTAGCTCTAAGTAATCTAAAGTTTGTTGGTCAATAGGGAAAAAACCTAACGTAGAGCCATATTCTGGAGACATATTTGATATTGTTGCTCTATCTGGAACGCTTAAATAACTCAATGCAGGGCCAAAATATTCAATAAATTTATCCACAACATTGTGCTTTCTCAACTCATTTGTTATACTTAATGCTAAATCTGTTGGCGTTGAGCCTTCTTTTAATTTTCCTTTTAATCTTACTCCTACAACTTCTGGTATTTTCATATAGTAGGGCTCACCTAGTATTACAGCTTCTGCTTCTATACCACCTACACCCCATCCAAGTGTACTTAAACCATTTATCATTGTTGTGTGTGAATCTGTGCCAATTAATGTATCAAAGTAAGCTATTTCTTCGTTATCAATTTTTTTTACTTTTACGACTTCACCTAAATATTCAAGGTTTACTTGATGCACAATACCGGCATTGGGCGGAAAAACTCTAAAGTTTTTAAATGAAAGACTAGCCCACTTAAGTAATTCATAGCGCTCGATATTTCTTTTGTATTCTCTACCAAGGTTATATTCTAAAGCCTTAATTGTTCCATATTTATCAACTTGTACAGAGTGATCAATGATTAAATCTACAGGCACAGATAAATCTACCTCGCTGGGATCTTTTCCAAGTGCGTATATTGCATCTTTTAAGGTAGCTATATCTACTACAGCCGGCACACCTGTGAAATCCTGCATAATAACCCTTTCTGGGAAAAAGGCTATTTCTTGTAACTTTTTAGTTCTATTACTATCAATTAAATTTAAAATATCATCTTTGCTTACATATTTGCTATCTTCATGTCTTAGCATATTCTCAAGCAAGATTTTTAACGAAAATGGCATATATTTAATATTCTCGTTTATTTTTGACAATGCTTTTAGACTAAAAATAACATAATTTCTATCTTTTACTTTCAGTATACTTTTTGTGTTAAAACTATCCATTTTCCCCCCCTTATTTGTTAGTTTTTTAGACAGTATGTGTTTAAACAGGCAAACTCTTTAAATGTTTTTCGTGGTGGCCTCTCTAGTTCATCTTGTCTTTGTTTTTCGCTCAATAAAGGATCGATTTCCTTTTTATGTTTGCCAAAAATTATTAAAGCGATAATCTGCAAATCGTCTGGACTGCCAATTGCATCTTTTACTTTTATTGGGTCATAACCTGCAATGGGATGTGCAACATAACCTAACTCAGTTGCTCTTAATATCAAGAATGCCACACTCATGCCTGTATCAAACAAATAATACTTTCTATCTGACAATATACAATCATCTGTCTCTTTTGCTAAGACTGCTATAATCATAGAAGCATTGTATGCCCATTCATTGCCTTTTGATAGTGCTTTTTTAACAGAATCCAAGTAAGATTCTTCGTAGATAAATACAAACTTTTCTGGTTGTTTATTAAAACATGATGGAGCTAGCGTTGCAATTTTAGCAAGATCATAAATCAAATCTTTTGTAATAGGTGTTTTTTCTAATGATCTGTATGAGTGCCTTTTTTCAATTGTTTCTAAAACATTCATAAATTACCTCCTTGTTTTCTTAAATCGTCTATTTTTTCTACTTTTGTCTTACTATATTTTGATTTAGTCGCCATTTGTTCAAAATTTATGATTTTGTCTATAGATAACAAGAAGAGTCCGAACCTGTACTCGCCTACTTTATTTTTGTCATAGTTTTGTTGAAAAAAGGCATATTCATCTTCTTCTTCTATAATTTTCATCTGATATAATACTTCAACTTGGGCTTGAATTGGCAAATTGCAAAAATAACTAAGTTTTTCTTTAAACAGCTTACTATCTATATGGGTTATTTGTTCAATAAAAGAAAAATTATAGTTCAACTTCATAGAATTGTAAGATAAAATATTGAGCTTTAACTTTCATACCTAAACCTACCTAAAAATTAAAAACACTAAGATACAAAAAAGATATCAATACTTAAAATAAGTCTCTTTTTTATATTGTCAATAACAAGTTATATTTTTTAGTATTTGCTAAAATTAATTAGCTTGTTTTTAGTAAATTAGAGTAAACCTCAAGGTACTCTTGGGAAATCTTTTGCCATGAGTAGCTTTTTTTTATAAACTCATCGGCTTTAAAGTGGTTTCTTTTATCATTTAAGGATTGCTTAATGGCACTATATATAGAAGACAAATTACCGCTTTCGCAAAAATAAGCGTAGTTTTCAAAATATTCTTTTGTGCTATCACATTTTCCAATTACTAAATTTGCCCCAAATAAACCTGCCTCCAGGCTTGCGAGACCTGGTGTTTCAAGCCAGCTTACAAGCGCATGCGTATGGGCACACTTGTAGGCACCACAAATTTCGTTTTGTGGCAGTGTAGTATTTATATGCATGACTTTATCTGGCTTCATATATCTGAGGCATTTTTTATAATATTCTTTGTGAGTAGGATACACCTTACCTATTAGAACAATTTTAATACTATCATCATCAAAAGTTGCCTTAAGTAAGTTTAAAATGTTTTTTCTTTCGTCAATCCGAGCTACACACAAAACAAAATTATCAAAATTAATTTTGTATTTTTGTCTAAATTCTAAAGCGTCCATCGCATTAATTAAAAAATTTTCGTCAACGCCGTTTCTTATCACTTTTATTTTTGATTCATCGCTCATAAACGATTTTAAGTAATCTTTTTCAGCGATAGAGTTGGGCACTATGCAATCACAAGCATTCAGTGTATTTTTAAATAATTTATCAAAATTGTATAGGTTTTCTTTTAAAAAAATTGCATAAGATAAGCCTCTTATTACTCTGTTTGCATCTTTTGCTAAGTTAAAAAAATTTTTTGGCAACAAATTTTTAACAAGCTTATAGTACCTAGATCTGCCTTTTTCTTCCATTGTAGAAAAATCAGCATATATTGGGGAGATGACAATTTTTTTATTGTATCTTTTAGCTAATTTTACAAAAAAAGCCGTTTCACTTAAGCGTTGAATGTTAAAAATATGGATTATATCGTAATTTGGAATGATTTTTTCTATGACTAAAGGGTCTGTTTGAATATCACTGATAATTTGATTGTTTAAGTTATTGATAATAGACAGCATCTGAATTGTATCACCGCCCAAATTTTCTAAATAGTCTTTTCTATTTATAAATAAAACTTTTAAATTTTTGCAATTTTTTTCATAAATTTGATTATTCTGCAACTTGCACATCCTTTTCTGTTATATGTTGTATCAAATTCACTGATTTTGACAGTATCAATATTTCTTGAAACTTCCTTTAATGTTGTTTTTAATTGCTCTTGATCGTAGCATTTGTAGAATGGTAGACTTTCAATGTCAATATAAAACCCATCTCTTTGAACTTGATACTCTTTGATATCGTATAAAAATAGAATGGTTGGTCTTTCTAAAATTGCATAGTCAAAAAAAACGGACGAATAATCGCTAATGAGCATATCGCTTGCGATTAATAATTCTTGAATGTCAATATTTGGATTTTTAAAATATATTCTATCCCTATCCAAAGGGTGAAGTTTTACTATCAATTCAATGTCATTTTGTCTAAAAATTTCTTGAAGCTCTTTGATTAAATTTACTCTGCAGATATGTTTATCCCTGAATGTTGGAGCATATAGAGCAATTTTCTGGCTTTTTATATTTAATTCTAAAGAGATGCTTTCTTTTGTGCTTTGTGCAAATTTGGGATCACTTTTTGCCTTAAATAACACGTCGTTCCTGGGTTGGCCTGTAGGTAGAATTTTTTCTTTAGCTATACCAAAAGAACTTTTAAAAGCGTAAATTGTATGCTTTGAAGCTACGCATAGGTAATCAATATGTTTGTGCTCAAAAAGCCCAAGCTTTTTCTTTAGGTAAAATTTTTTTGAATCAACCTTAGCATCAAAACCCATTTTTTTCAATGGCGTGCCATGCCATAGGTTAATTACAGTTGTTTTTTTATTTTTTACATAATATACATCTTGGTAATTATGCGTTGTAACAAAAAATTTAGCCCTAATAGCAACAAAAAACATCCCAAACCCTATCTTTAAAACAGGCAATTGCTTACTTTTTAGAAGATTGTATGTATGAATATCGTGCGCTACCCAGTAGGCTTTAAAATCTTTTTGTTTAAGCATTGCCAAATATAAATACTTAGAGTTATCCATAAAAAAGCCATTTAGCGAGGAGAATAAAACAAGACCATTATCTGTTTTAACAAAATGTGATATTAGATCTTTAGCAAGTTTTAACAAAATAATTTCTGTATATTTTTTAAGCTTCTTTATCACTAAAAAGCGCCTTTGCCGTTTCTAAATCTTCCAAAAAATCAATTTCTATACAACGCTTAACGCCTAAGTCTAGGGGCGCAATCTTGATACCTTTTTGTATCAGTTTATTGATAGCTTCTTCAAAATAGTCTTTGTTTGTGCATTCTTGCAAGCAAGTTTTAAACAAATTTAAATCTTTTGCTTTTATAAAGTTTATACCAAGTGCTTCACCTTTTGCGTCTGTTAAATTTTTTGACACTTTTGAAATATATCCCTTTTCATTCAAAATATACTTTACTTCTTCTTGGGCGGTATTTGATACATTTGTCGCCATACAGTTTTCGTTAAAGCGTAAAATATCAGCAATAATGGCATCGTCAAATACAATATCAGCATTTAGCCAAAGCACGTCTTCGTTGTTGATTTTATTTAAAGCAAGTGAAAGACTTTTTGCAGTATTTGTAGAATGAAAATTACTATTATATACAAATAAAAGTTCCGGAAAGCTTTCCATAATCATCTCTTTTTTAAAGCCCACAACAATGATAATATCATTTATGCTAATGTATTTTGTTATGTTTTCTATTTGCTTTTCTAATATAGACTTGTTGTGAATTTTAGTCAGTGTTTTTGGGATTGAATTTTCAAGCCTCATACCAAAACCGGCTGCTAGCACTACGACTTTCATTTTGACTCCTTTAAAATACTAATTATCCTTTGAGATGTTTTTCCATCTCCATATGGATTTACTTGGTTTGACATAGAATTATAGGTGCTTGTGTCTGCAATCAGCTGTTTTGTTGCCCTTAAGATACTTTGTGTATTTGTGCCCACAAGTTTTGCAACATTTGCTTTTATGCCCTCTTGTCTTTCAGTTGTTTTTCTAATAACCAAAACGGGGATTCCAAAGGCAGGCGCTTCTTCTTGGACTCCACCAGAATCAGTTATTACAAGGTGAGATTTACTTAGGATATATACAAATTCAGGATATGTTAGAGGTTTTATAAGTTTTATGTTATCAAAGCCAGAAAGCACATCATAGGCTAAGTTTTTAACATTTGGGTTTAAGTGTACAGGATATACTATTTCAATGTCTTTAAATTCTAAAGCGATTTGTTTTATTGCTTCAAAAATTGATTGCATAGGTTTGCCAAAACTTTCTCTTCTATGAGAGGTTAAGAGTATAATGCGTTTACTAAAATCAATACTCATTAAAGCTTCTGGAGTAATATTTGTTTTTTTGAGTTTATCTAAAACAATATACAGCGCATCGACTACACTATTGCCCGTTAAATAAACATTTTTTTTAATGCCCTCATTTAGTAGATTATCGTAAGCAATTTTTGTTGGTGCAAAATGGTAAGTGGCTATAGCGGATATAAATTTTCTATTTGCTTCTTCGGGGAACGGGTTATAAAGATCAAAACTCCTAAGTCCTGCCTCTATATGGGCTATTTTAATTTTAAGGTAAAATGCAGACAATGCTGCTGCAAAAGCAGTCGTTGTATCGCCCTGCACAATTACAATATCTGGTTTTTGGGTTTCATAAATTTCTTTTATTTTAAGTAAAATATTGCTTGTTATATCAAAAAGCGATTGCGAATTTTTCATTATATGAAGATTGTAGTCTATATGGATATTAAAAAAGTTTGTAACCTGATAAAGCATTTCTTTGTGCTGTTCGCTAACGCACACAATTGTGTCAAAATGCTTTTTAGCTTCTAAAATTATGGGTGCCAATTTAATAGCCTCTGGCCTTGTGCCAAAAACAAACATTACTTTCATAAAGCTTACTTTTATCACACATTAGAGAAAAAAACAAGGAATAAAAGGTACGTGATAGCAGACACCCCTACCATTAGAGATTATAAGTTTAAAAATTCATTTTATCGCTCCCTATGTCTATACCCATCTTGTTGAATTAGAAATTTTTTATTTTCCGCTTATGCTACTTCCTCTATACCAGCCTTATAAACACTCATAGTCGTTTTATAAAATATACTTGCGTGCGGTTTTATCGTAATTGTAAAAGTAAACATACGCTTCTTTTGCCTCTCTAGCCTCCTTAATTCTATGTCATGCGGAATGATAAAATACACTAAGAAGTGCAATGGAAAATGCACCAGAAAATGATAATCTTTTAAAAAAATGAAAAAAAGCAATGATAAGTAAAAAGGTGTTGTGCAAACGATATGCACATTCACATTGCAAATGTACTCAATAAGGGCAATTTTAAGGAGATGAAAGAATTTAATAGCAGAATTATTTCTAAAGGATAAACCTCTAAAAGGTTTTACAAAAACCACTTGACAATTAAGAGTAATATAGCTATTTGTGAGAACTAATGGTGCGCCCGAGAGGATTTGAACCTCTGGCCCACGGCTTAGAAGGCCGTTGCTCTATCCAGCTGAGCTACGGGCGCATAAAGTGGTCGGGGTGAGTGGATTTGAACCACCGACCCCCTGCTCCCAAGGCAGGTGCGCTAACCAAACTGCGCTACACCCCGCAAACAGCTTCGAGTCTTTTACCATATTTATTTTAAAATTGCAACACTTTTTATAGCCTTTCAAATTAATAAAAAATCAATTTGCAAGTTTACAAAACTTGTGATATATATAAAAAGGGAGGTAAACAATGCTTAGCGAAACTCACATAATCCTTGTAGTGTTGCTTATAGCATTAATTTTTGGCGCTAAAAAATTACCAGAAATTGGTGCAGGTCTTGGAAAAGGTATAAAAAATTTTAAAAGCTCCATAAAAGACGCAAAAGAAAATGAAGAAGAGCACGAAAAAATAGAAAATAAAGAAAATAAACAATGAAATTACTCATTAAGTCAGTTATTGATAAGTATCTTGAGTTTAAACAATATAGTAATATTAATTATACTATAGATTATCCTCCCGAACCTGATTTTGGCGATTATTCAACGAACCTAGCCATGATTTTAGCAAAACCAACAAAACAAAATCCTCTAAATATAGCTAACGATTTTAAATTATATTGTCAACAAAGTAATTTTTTAGACAAGTTTGATATTAAAGTTGAGAAACCAGGGTTTATAAATTTTTTTATTGGAAAAGGGCTACTAATTCAAGAGCTAACATCGCTTTTAGAAAAAAAAAGGTTATATTTTAAACTAAATGATATTGTTGACAAAAAATTACAAATTGAGTTTGTTAGTGCTAACCCCACAGGCCCTTTGCACATTGGCCATGGAAGAGGTGCTGCAATTGGTGATAGTCTAGCAAGAATTCTGTCTTTTTTGGGCTATAATGTGGTAAGGGAATATTATATAAATGACGCTGGATATCAAATGCATATGCTTGGTTTGTCAACTTTTTTAAGATACCAAGAGCTGCTTGGCATAAATATCGAATTTCCCCAAGATGGTTATCAGGGAGATTATATCAAAGATATTGCAGAACAATTATTAAACACTTATAAAGATAAATTATTGAAAATGGATAATGCCATTGATATTTGTTTGGATACGGCAAAAAGCATTATAATGAACGATATCTTAAATGATATGGATCATTTTAGAGTAAAGTTTGATGTGTTTTTTAATGAAAGTAGCTTATTTAAAGATAATGAGGTAGAAGGCACATTGGAGCTTCTAAAAGAAAAAGGCTATACATACGAAAAAGATAGCGCTTTGTGGCTTGGGACGACTCAGTTTGGTGACGATAAAGATAGAGTGCTTATAAAACAAGATGGAAAGTACACTTACTTTGCAAGCGATATTGCATACCATAAAAACAAATTTTTATTGAGAAATTTTGACAAAGTTATTGATATTTGGGGTTCAGATCACCATGGTTATGTACAAAGGATAAAAGCTTCATTGGAAGCTCTCAATATAGATAGCCAAAAATTAGTAGTGTTGCTTGTTCAATTTGTAAATTTAATTCAAGAAAATAACAAGATCTCAATGTCAACTAGAAAAGCTAATTATATAGAGCTCAAAGAGCTTATAAAAGAAATTGGTACAGATGCTGCAAGATTTATTTTTGTATCTAAAAGTATTAATTCTCACCTGGATATCAACATATCTCTTTTAAAGCAGCATTCTATGGATAATCCTGTCTATTACATACAATATGCACATGCTCGCATAATGAGCATTTTAGAAAAAAGTGATTGCAATAATGTTTTTAATGAAAGTTTATTTGAACTTTTAAGTGAAACAGAAGAAATAAGTCTTATAAAAGCTATGCTCCAATTTAAGGACTACTTGCACGATTGCGCAAAAAACTTAGAGCCATATTTAATTACAAAATCTTTGCTTTCTATTGCTGAAAAGTTGCACCAATTCTATAATAAACATAAAGTAATTAATGAAAATAAAGACTTAAGCTGTGCAAGGATTGGGTTGGTAAAAACCGTTGCTTTTGTTTTAGCTTTAGGCTTATCTTTAATAGGTGTAGAAGCAAAGAATAAAATGTGAGGTTGACTATGGAGCAAGACAAATTTAAATTTGAGCAGCAACACCAAAATCCCCCGAAGAAAACAAGTTTTGGGATTTGGACACTTATTATTTCTATCGTAATAGCTTTTGGGTTTGGGTATGGAGTTGGTTTTGTATCATCTGCGTATTTTAGAAACGTAAGCATCAACAAAGAACTTGCAAATAATATCCAAATACTTCAGGCAAATAGCACATCTGTTAAAAACGAACAACCCCCAAAGACAATTGTTCCAACAAATCAAGCAAAAATAGCCATTCAAACAAACAATGCAAACGCTACAGAATCTGAAATAAAAGCTATTACAAGTAGCTTAACAAATCAGACTAATTCAACTAAAACAGTTAATATTCAAGCAAATCAAGAGCCAAAAGGGCCACAAATCTCTACCCAAACTAAAACAAAAACTCGAGAAAACAAAACCGCTGCTCATGCAATGACAGAAACAAAAGGCAACTTCGTGGTTCAAGTAGCATCATTTCCAGATAAGTCAAAAGCTCTTAACTTAGTGATTTCGCTAATACAAAAAGGCTTTAATGCCTCAAGCGAGCAAACAATAATAAACAATGTAGCTTATACGAGAGTAATAATAGAAGCACATAACCTATCTGAGGCAAATAAAATTGCTACAAAATTAAAAGCAGATGGCATAACTAATTTGCCCATAATCTATGAGAGAAAATAATGATACCATATCCATACATTAATCCTATAGCTTTTTCGATAGGTCCATTTAACATTTTTGGTAAAACAATCGGCCCCTTTAGTGCAAGGTGGTATGGGATTGCTTATGCACTCGGATTTTTGATAGGCTACTTTTACATAAAGCATAGAATAAAAATTTCTAGCTACTTTAAAAACAAAACCATCGCAGATGATTTAATATTTTACTCTATAATCGGTGTAATTGTAGGGGGTAGGCTAGGGTACGTTTTGATTTATAATTTAGCATATTATATGAGTCATCCTTTGAGAATATTTTATGTCTGGCAAGGTGGTATGAGCTTTCACGGTGCCTTAATTGGCTTAGTGGTTGTTGGCCTTTATGTTACAAAAAAGTACAATGTTAGATTTTACAAGCTTGCTGACGAGGTGGCAGTTATTGCACCAGTTGGGATTTTTTTTGGAAGAATCGCAAATTTTATAAATGATGAATTATGGGGTAGACCATCTAATTTACCATGGGCCATTGCATTCCCAAGAGGCGGCTACATACCAAGGCAACCCTCACAACTTTACGAAGCATTATTTGAAGGTTTGATATTATTTTTAATATTATACTTTTCTAGAGATAAACTTATTAAAAAAGAAGGGTTTTTGTTTTGGTTATTTGTTTTGCTATATGGTATTTTTAGGTTTTTTGTTGAATTTACAAGAGAGCCAGATCCGCAAATAGGTTTTATTTTAGGACTTACCATGGGTCAGTGGTTGTGCTTGGCTATGATAGTAACAGCTACAATTTTCTTTATCGTTTTAAGGAGAAAATGGAAAAATGCTGCCTGAAGAAATAAAGGCTCTAAAACTCAAAGCTATAGAAGATAAGAAAAAAAGCTTACCTGTGCATATTTTAGAAATGGGTTTAAATATGCTCTATAAAGAACCAATAAACTTAAAAGAGGTATTTTCACAAGGTTTTTGCGAAATTATAGAAATCAAAAATTTCAATCAAGCTAGATCTTACGAGATTGATAAAAATACTAGCGCTCTCATTATAAATTCTGATGAAGTTTTTTTAAATGGCTCCCTGGAAAACATTTCTTTTGCCAAAGAAAGCTTTAATCTACCTATAATTGCCAGAGATTATTTTTTAGAAGAATATCAAGTTTACTTAAGCAGAATATACCAGGCAGATGGAATCATTATAGAACCAAGTTTAATTAATAACGAGACATTAGAAAAAATTTCCCTTTTAAGCCTTGCAATGGGAATCGAGCCAATATTTAACATACGTACACAAAGTGATATAGAAAGACTAAATAAGTTTGATTTTGCCAGTACGTTTATTTTTGAGGATACAAATTTAATATCTAATATCGATAAGCCAAAATTAAATCTTTTTTACGATACAGAAAACAAAGAAAATTTAGTTAAAATGGGGGTAAGATTATTTATCAGGATTTTAATTTAAACAATTTTAAAGAGAAAATCATTTACTTCGTCGGTATTGGCGGTATTGGGATGAGTTCTATTGCTCAATATTTGCATTCGAAAGGTTTTAAAATAAAAGGCTCGGATCTAAGCGAAAATAAAAATGTGCTTGCGTTAAAAGAGATTGGTATTGAAGTTCATATAGGTCATAACCCGCAAAATATTACAAACGATGTTGCCTTTGTTATAGCATCGTCTGCTATAAAAGAAGACAACCCAGAAATTATTGAAGCAATAAAACGTAGTATAAGAGTTTTTAGAAGATATGAACTGCTGGCTTTACTCTTTAACGAAAAATTCGGTATTGCAATTGCAGGTTCTCATGGAAAAACCACAACTACATCTCTTGCAACAGAACTCTTATGTGAAGCCTCTCTAAATCCTGCTGCAATTATTGGCGGTAGAATTCAAAAAATAAAACAAAATGTTATGTGTGGAAACAGTAATTTCTTTATTGCAGAGGCGGATGAAAGTGATGGGGGGTTTTTACTTTTAAACCCAAAAATCGCTATTGTAACCAATATCGACAACGACCATCTAAATTATTACAAAATTTTTGAAAATGAAGTAGAAGCATTCAGAGAATTTATAAAAAAAAGCAATTATGCAATATTGAACATTGATGATGAAAATCTATCTAAAATTGCAAATCAATTAGATAAAGGACGTTGTTTTACTTATTCTTTACATAACAAAAGCGCTCACTTTTGGGCCGAAAATACAATTCATACTGGGAAATTTAGTCAATTTGTTGTTAATACGCCTCAAGGCAAAATTGATATAAAATTAAATATACCAGGTGCTCACAATATCTCAAACTCATTGGCAATTGTGGGTTTAGCACACATATTACGCATAGAAAAACAACATCTTCAAAAAGCACTTGAGTTTTTCAGTGGTGTTGATAGAAGATTTAGTTTCAGATCTTTTTTGAAAGATAATGTAGAAGTATATGATGATTATGCACATCACCCAAAAGAGATCGAGGCTACGCTCCAAGCAGCTAGACAAGTAACTAAATCTCGTGTGGTTGCTATTTTCCAACCACATAGATACACAAGAGTCCAATCTTTAATGGATGAGTTTTCTAAATGCTTCAGGCTTGCTGATATCGTTTTTTTACTTGACATATATCCAGCTGGAGAAAAATCAATTGAAGACATAAATTCAAAGGTTTTGGCTGAAAACATTAATAAATTTTCAAATAATTGCGTATATATAGATGATATAAACCGTATAAAGCCAATTTTGCTCAAAGAAACCAAAGCAGGCGATTTGGTAATCACGATGGGTGCAGGCGATATAACAAAACTTTCATATCAGCTAAATTCTAATGCATCAAGTTGAAATAAATACTAGCAATATAACATCTTTTAAACAACATGGTTTTTGTACATTAAATTATATAGAAACCATAGATGACTTTAACAAAATAGAGCAGGGTGGGTTAATTGGTGGTGGTAGCAATTTGCTAATTAAAACAAATCATTCTTTATTTAAGCTTTCTAAAACGTTTTCTTATATAAATATAAACAACTCTTTAGTAATCATTGGTGGCTCAACCAGCATAAGTTTTGTAAATAGAACATTAATAAAAAACGAATTCTCAGGGCTTGAATTTTTAGGTGGTATACCGGCCACTATTGGTGGTTGCGTTAGAATGAATGCCAGCGCTTTTGGAAAAAGTATAGAAGAAATTTTTGAGTATGCCATTTGCTACAGTGCAGATAAAGGTATCCATACTGTTTATAAAAATGAAGCTAGTTTTGATTATAGAGACTCTAACTTTAAAAACAAAATTATTTTGGAAGTAGGTTTGTGCCTTAAAAAAACGCATTCAGATGATATTGAAAAAAAAATTAGAGAAAACATTCAAATTAGACTTACAAAAGCTCCAATTTTAAGGACATTTGGCAGTACTTTTAAAAATCCCCCACATATGGCTGCTGGAAAATTGATAGAAGAATGCGGTCTTAAGGGGAAAACTGTAAATGATGCCATGATTAGTCAAAAACACGCAAACTATATTATAAATTTACATAAGGCCGTCGTAGATGACGTATTGCATTTAATTGACATTGCTAAAAATAATGTTTATAAAAAGTTCAATATTGAGCTGGAAGAGGAGGTCATAATATTATGAGTATTTTGGTTGTCTGCGGTGGTAACTCATCGGAAAGAGACGTATCTATAAAAAGCGGTAGCGCAATACACCAAGCTCTCCAAAATTTAAAATACGATGCGCAAAATTTTATCTGCTACAATAAAAAAGACTGCATTGAAACAATATTAGACAGAAAACCAGATATTGTGTTTATTGCCCTACATGGTGGCTTTGGAGAAGATGGTACACTGCAGGCAGCACTTGAAATGCACAATATTAAACACACTGGATCAAACTCTCTTTCAAGCAAAATTTGCATGAATAAATTTTTTACAAAAGCTATTTTAAAAGAATATCACATTCCAACCAAACCAGCCTTTTTAGTAAAAAACATAGAAGATATTGAACATATAAAAAGCTTCCCCGTATGTATAAAACCAAACAGTGAAGGCTCTTCAATTGGTGTTGAATTTGCATACGATAACATCCAACTTGAAGCAAAATGTATTGAACTAATTAAACAATTTAAAGAGTTAATCATTGAAGAAAAGATAACTGGTATAGAAGCTACACTTGGTATGGTTGATGGCGAATGCCTGCCTCTAATAGAAATTGCACCAAAGAAAGGCTTTTATGATTATAAAAATAAATACACAAAAGGTGCAACTGAGTATATAATACCTGCTAGAGTCAACCAGTCTATTATTGATGAAATTAACAGAATTGGAAAAATAATCTACAAAGCTCTTTCATGCAAAGGCGCAATAAGAATTGATATGATGCTAGAAAAAAATATACCCTATGTATTAGAAGTAAATACAATACCTGGTATGACTCTAACAAGCCTGCTGCCAAACGCAGCAAAAAATGTAAACATAAGTTTTGAAATGCTTGTAGAAAAAATACTTAAATCTGCGTATGAAGGACTTTAAGAACTTTAAAACCTATAAAAAACAAAAAAAAGATTACTCTTTAATTAAAAGAAAAATCTTTTTAATAGTATTATCTGCATGTTTATTTATAGCTTTTTTTTATGGAATATACAAAGGTTTATATTTTCTTAATAACACACAAAAGTCAAAGTTAAGATATGTATACATTAAAGGAAATAAAATTCTTAAGTCAAGCTATTTAGTTAACACTTTACATACAGGGAATAATACGAAACTTAACAACAAATTAAAAGTAGATGTTTACAATAAATTGATGAAAAACCCATTTATTGCTGAATCACGCGTAGCTATTATTAAACCTGATACACTTTATATAGATATTAAAGAAAAAGTACCATTATGTATCCTAGATTTTAACAACAAGCAGTTTGTTTTTTCTAATAGTGGTCAATACATAACAGACCGCATTGATCCCCAAAAAATAAACATATATAAAATTTTACACATTAAAATGGCAAACTTAACACCTCAAATTAATAATAAAAATGTCATATTAGCACTTGTAGATTTATACAAAAAGTTAGACAAATTAGAAAAAATTAGTTATATTATGATAGTAGGCAATGAATTTGAAGTTTTTTTAGAAAACGGTGTTATGGTAAAAGCAAATGTATTTAATTGCGATTATAATAAATCTACAGGAAGGCTTGAAACAATTTGGCCTAAACTTTTGCCAGATATCAAAAAGATAGAAAGCGTTTCAATATGTTATCCAGATAGAATTATAATAAAATGGAAAACAAAGGAGATAAACAGTGGAAGATAGCGGTAGAATTATAGTAGGCTTGGATATAGGCACAACAAAAGTATGCACAGTGGTTGGCAAATATGAAACGACAGAATTAAAAATAATAGGCATAGGAACAAACCCATCTTCCGGACTTAGAAAAGGTATAGTGATAAACATAGATCAAGCCGTTGATTCAATTAAAAAATCAATATTCAAAGCCGAACAAATGAGCGGTATTAAAATAACAAATGTCTATGCGGGTATTTCAGGTAGTCATATTCGCTCTTATAATTCAACTGGCGTGATAGCAGTAAAAGGCAATGAAGTTACAGAACCTGATATAAAAAGAGTAATAGACGGTGCTAAAGCAATTATCATACCACCAGACAGGGAAATCATACATGTTATACCGCAAGAATTTATTGTTGATGAGCAAACCGGTATAAAAGAACCCTTAGGCATGTCTTGCATTCGACTTGAAGCTAAAGTGCATGTGGTTACAGGCGTGGTATCAAATATACAAAATATTATCAAATGTTGCCAAAAAAGTAATTTAAATGTTACTGATATAGTACTTCAGCCAATTGCTTCATCTTTGGCTGTATTAACACAAGACGAAAAAGACATTGGTGTTTGTTTGGTTGATATTGGTGGTGGTACTACAGATATAGCTGTTTTCTTAAATAATTCCCTTAAGCATACTTTTATCTTATCCATTGGCGGAGATCATGTAACAAACGATATTTCTGTGGCATTTAGACTACCATACAAAGAAGCCGAAAGCTTAAAAATCAATTATGGAACCGCTTTAATTGAAGGTGAATATGAAGATCAGGTTATTGATCTTCAAAGAAACTTCTCTTCAAAAATTAAGCAAATATATAAAAGCGATTTAGCTCAAGTTATTGAGCCTCGAACGGAAGAAATTTTTTCTTTTGTCAAAGAAGAATTAGAAAAACTAAATATATTGGGTTTACTTGGTGCTGGAATAGTGTTAACAGGCGGTAGTGCAATGTTAGAAAATATTACCGATCTAGCAGAAAATGTGTTCAAATTACCAGTTAGAGTAGGCTATCCGATCAATATTGGTGGCATAAAAGATGCACTGGATAACCCAATGTACTCAACGGCAATTGGTTTAACAATGTATGCAATAGAAAATCGTCAAGAAAAGGGTGATGTTTTAGCAACACCAATTAGTGGTGATGCGTCTTTTTCTTCTATTATTTTAAAAATGAAGAAATGGATCAAGGAGATGTTCTGATGAGCGATATAAAGCAAAAAAGCAATGAATTAATTCGCGAAGGTGCTGTCATAAAGGTTTTAGGTATAGGTGGCGGTGGTTCTAACGCTGTAAATAATATGGTAAAATATGGTATAAAGCATGTAGAATTCATATCTATCAACACAGATAAGCAAGCGCTTGATTTATCGTTATCACCAAACAAATTGCAAATCGGCAGTAATTTAACAAAAGGCTTAGGAGCTGGAAGTGATCCTCAAAAAGGCAAAAAGGCAGCAGAAGAAAGCATAGAGGATATTAAAAAAGCTTTGCAAGGCACAGATATGGTCTTTATTACAGCAGGCATGGGTGGTGGTACAGGCACTGGTGCAAGTCCTGTAGTTGCCAAAGTTGCAAAAGATTTAGGAGCACTAACAATTGGTGTTGTTACCAAACCTTTCAGTTATGAAGGAAAAAATAAAGAGAAAATTGCAAAAGAGGGTTTAGAAGAACTAAAACAGATTGTTGATAGTATTATTATAGTACCTAATCAAAAGTTATTTGATTTCTATAAAAATTTAACATTAATTGATGCTTTTAAAAAAGTTGACGATATTTTAAGACAAGCTGTACAAAGCATCGTTGAGCTTGTTCAAAAACCAATCGACAGTGCATCATTTATTATTAACATTGATTTCGCCGATGCCCAAACAATAATGAGCGAAAAAGGCATTGCTTTGATGGGAATAGGTGAAGCAGCAGGTGACAATCGCATAAAAATTGCAACAGAAATGGCAATCTCAAATCCTCTGCTTGAAAACACCAGCATAGAAGGTGCAAAAGGTATCTTGATGAATATTACAGCAAGCAGCAACTTCGGCTTGCAAGAGTTAGAAGAAGCGGCTACCATAATCCAAAATGCTATGAATGATCAAGCAATCTTTAAATATGGTTTCATTGTTAATGATGCACTCGAGGAAAAAGTTCGTGTAACGATTATTGCAACTGGATTTGATGAAAAGGGCAAAGCTACTTTAACTAAAAAAGGAAGCGCACGATATAGAAACATAGATAAAGATTATTTTAATGAAATACGAAAAATATCCGAGATGCCTATTGAGGATAAATTTGATATACCAACATATATAAGGAACAAAGAAGAGTAGTAAATTGATTTGGATATTCTTAGTATCTGCTTTTTCTTTTTTGATAGGTAGCGTGCCATCTGGTTATTTAATAGGAAAAAGCAAAGGTATGGATTTAAAATCCGAGGGTAGTGGCAATATTGGAGCCTCTAACGTTTATAGAGTGCTTGGCAAAAAAGAGGCTTTACTCACTTTGTTGTTTGACATGGCAAAAGGTTTTGTTGCTGTGTTAATAGTTAAACAATTACCCTTTACACAAAATGTAAAAGAGATTTTAATTTCTATTTCCATAATATTTGTTGTTTTAGGTCATGATTTCTCAATATTTTTAGGATTTAAAGGTGGCAAAGGTGTGGCTACAACTTATGGCAGTATTTTATTGTATTCAAATTACGCTTTTGTCGGGTTATTTTTGTGGATTTTAATACTTAAAGTTACAAAATATGCGTCGCTAGCTTCTCTATTATCTTTTACCGTTACTACACTGTTAGTTATAATATTTGAGAGTAGCCTTAAGATGAAAATAGTTTTTCTTATTTTATTGGGCTTGATGGTAATAAGACACTTTAGTAATATAACTAGATTGTTTACAAATAGCGAACATAAAATAAAAGGGAGCGTTTAAAAATGGCATTAAATGAAAAAGAAATTAATTTTATCGCAGATAAGATAGTTAATGTAATGATAAAAAAAGGCTTGGTTCAATTAAAAAAAGACAAAATGGTTATTGCAGACTTTGTTCAGAAAACATTAGAACAAGATGCGCTAAAAGAAAAAGAAATTGACCAAAAAACGCTTTTATACATTGAAAATTATAAAGAACAGATTATTCAGGAAAATATCGATCAAACAAAGTTTTTTCAGATGATGAAAAGAAAAGTTGCAGAAAAAGAAGGTTTTGTTTTATGAAATACTCAAAAGATAGAATACGCAACATAGCAAGAAATATAATAAAAAATCTTGAAAATAATAAATTAGTTGACTTTTTAGTCTCAAGAGATATTCTATTATCAGAGATTGAAAATGTTATTGAGGATTATTTTAAGATAAATGCTCAAGCCTATGAAGTTGCTTTAGAGGAAATTAAAAAGAAAAAGAAAATTATGGCCGGCAGTATTGAGTGGGATATCACATTTCATCAACTATATGAGCAAGAGCTAAATAAAAGGTTATTAAAATGACAAAAGCTTATTTTATATTAGAAAATGGAACAATTTTAAAAGGTTGCTCTTTTGGCGCAAAAGGTACAACAATTGGTGAAGTTGTATTCAATACAAGTATGAGCGGATATCAAGAAATATTAACAGATCCATCCTATAAAGGCCAAATTGTTCTTATGACATACCCGCAAATTGGAAATTATGGCATAAACGATATTGATATTGAAAGCGAAAAACCTATGGCAGAAGGATTTATTGTAAAAGAATTATCGCCTATAGCATCAAATTTTCGAAGTAAATATACGCTAGATGAATATTTAAAAGCACATTCAATAGTTGGTATTTCTGATATTGATACTCGATATTTGACCAAAATTTTACGCCAAAACGGTAGCATGATGGGTATGATAACAACACAAGACTATGCAAAAGATGAACTTATAGCTCAATCGAAAAGTTTAGGCACAATAATTGGAAAAGATTTAGTTCAGTATGTCACATGCCCGTCTTCTTATAAATGGGAAGAGCCATTGTATCACTTTGATTTTGAAAATAAAAAGACACAACAAAATTTATCCAAAAGGCCAAAGGTCATTGTATATGATTTTGGTACAAAAAAGAACATTTTAAGGCACTTATACAGTGCAGGTTTTGAGGTAATTATTGTAAACGCTTATTCAAAATATGAAGACGTTAAAAAACTATCTCCAGATGCTATTTGTTTATCGAACGGTCCCGGAGATCCAAGAGGCTTGAGAGATGAGTATTTGCAAGAAATAAAAAAAACAATCCTAGAATATCCTACATTTGGTATATGTTTTGGACTGCAAATAATTGCAAGGATATTTGGAGCAGAAATTTATAAATTAAAATTTGGCCACCACGGCGCTAATCATCCAGTAAAGAATCTACTTACAGAAAAAATAGAAATAACTGTTCAAAACCACAATTACGCAGCAAAGGAAAATAGCTTAGAAAATAATGGTTTTGAAGTAACATATAAAAATCTAAATGATAATAGCATAGAAGGCGTAAAACACAAAAACTTACCAATATTTGCTGTCCAATACCATCCAGAAGCAAGTGCTGGTCCGCATGATTCGCAATATTTATTCGGTGAATTTTACAAAATGGTTATGGGAGGCGTAAATTGAGAAAACAAAGAACAATCAGTGAAATTGTCAAAGTGTCTGGCATAGGCGTTCATACAGGGAAAAAAGTAGATGTTGTAATAGAACCTGCACCAGAAAATACAGGCATAGTTTTTCATAGAACAGATAAAAATGTTTTTATTAAAGCTAATCAAGTTAATGTAGTTGATACAACTTTATCAACTACATTAGGAATAAACGGAATATATGTGAAAACTGTGGAACATTTATTGTCAAGCTTATATGCATTAAATATAGATAACTGTATTATAAAAATAGACAATGAAGAAGTACCTATACTTGACGGTTCGAGTGCGTCTTGGGTATATTTGTTAAAAAGTGCTTCGTTTGTTGAACAAAAACATTACAAAAAAGTTCTTATTGTAACCAAACCTGTAAAAATTAAAGATAGCGGCAAATTTGTTGCACTTCTACCTTGCAGAAAATTTAAAATAAGTTATTCCATTTCATTTGATGGTACTTTTATAAATAAACAAAAATATGAATTGGAAATAAACGAGCAAAGTTTTATAAAAGAAATCAGCAAAGCAAGGACATTTTGTTTTTTAAGAGATATTGAGTATATGCAACAAAATAATTTAGCACTTGGGGGTAGTTTAGATAATGCTGTTGTAGTTGATGATTATGGCATAGCAAATGAAGATCCACTAAGATATGAAAATGAGTTTGTAAGGCACAAAATTCTTGATGCAATCGGTGATTTATCAATTTTAAATTACGATATAAAAACTCACTATATTGCATACAAATCAGGTCATAATTTAAATTATAGACTTGTATCAAGTTTGCTTGAAGATAAAAAATCTTATGTCATTATAGGCTCACCAAAACAAGAAACACAAATTTTAGAAAACTTAGGTTATTTGAGCCCAGTTGTTGGTTAAGTTTTAATTGGTAAGACATTATTTTAACTTCGTATAATTTACATTATGTCAACTCAAGGTAGGTAGGTAATGAAAGTTTTGGTTACAGGTGGTGCTGGCTATATTGGTTCACATACATTGAAAGCCCTAAGAAATGAAGACATAGAAACACTAACATTTGACAATTTATCTACCGGTCATGAGTGGGCTTTACTTGGAAGTAAATTATTTGTTGGTGATTTATCTGACTTTGAATCAATAAATAAAGCTATCTTGTATTTTAAACCCGACGCTGTTATGCATTTTGCTGCATCAATACAGGTTGGAGAGTCTGTTCTCAATCCCTTATTGTATTACACAAATAATTTGAAAAATACAATAAATCTTCTAAATGCTATGGTAAAAAATAATATAGAAAAAGTTGTTTTCTCATCAAGTGCTGCGGTTTATGGTACACCGCACAACAACAATCCGGTACAAGAAATGTGCACAAATTCACCTATTAATCCCTATGGTCAAACAAAACTAATGACAGAAAAAATTTTGTCTGACATGGCTAATGCAAAACAAATTAAATATATAGCCTTGAGGTATTTTAATGCTGCAGGCGCTGACAAAGATATAGAAATTGGTCAAGCATATAAATTCGCTACACATTTAATAACAAGAGCATTAAAAACAGCTAAAGGCGAGTTTGAAAAACTCGAAATTTATGGCACTGATTACCCTACACCTGATGGCACTTGCATTAGAGACTACATACATGTTGGTGATCTAGCTTTAGCGCATGTGCTTTCACTAAAAGCACTTTTTAATAATATTAAGAATGAAGTGTTCAATGTAGGCTACGGAAATGGCTATTCTGTTAAAGAAGTTATAAGTAAGGTAAAAAAAGTAACAAATATCGACTTTAATGTTTGCAGCGCTCCACGCCGAGAAGGAGACCCTCCTTTCCTTGTAGCAGACAGCTCAAAAATCAAACAAATGCTTGGATGGCAGCCAAAATATAACGATTTAGAGTATATTATAAATACCGCATGGGAATGGGAAAAAAAATTAAGTAAAATCCAATAAGATTCTATGGATCTTGATCTATGTGACTTCAAATTAGTAAAAGTTTATCAACCAAAACATGGCTACCGATTTAGTTTTGAACCATTCGTTTTAGCCGACATTAATAACACAAAGCGAATTAACGAGGTAGCTGATATTGGCAGTGGATGTGGAATTATTGCTATCTTATTATCAAAAAAATATTCAATTAAACACATCTATGCGGTGGAAAATGATCTGGAATTCATCGACATCATCACAGAAAATTTAAAATTAAACAATATTAATAATGTTGAAGTTATTGATAGCATAGATAAATTACCAAACAATTCTTTAGACTTAGTTTTTAGTAACCCACCCTATTACACAAAATCAAGCTTCAGAATATCAAAAAAATATGAAACACAAAAATTTGAAAACACATCTCTTTCGGATATGCTTAATAAAATTAGTATAAAAATAAAAAATGGCGGACTTATTAGACTTTCATTTCACCCAACCAGATTGCTTGAATTATTTTTCGAACTGGCTAATAATAATTTTGGCGTAAAAACAATTCAACCAATATATGGCAAAAAAAATAAAATATCAAAGGCATGCATTGTTGAGGCTAAAAAAAATGCTAAAGCTTATATAACAATCAAAACACCTATTTTTTTAGAAGATTATAGACTGTATGAATAAGATTATCTGTGGATAAACCGTACTTTTGTCTTAAAAATTCTGCTTCACCCTGCTCTATAAAAGCATCAGGCAAAGCTATATGGGATATTTTAGGGCTTTTTTCTAGTTTATTTAAATACGCAAAAGCAATTAAATTTTGACCTAATGATCCAATATAGGTGTTTTCTTCCATTATAATGATATTATCAAATGTTTTTAATATGTTCAAAAATGACTGTGTATCAAATGGTTTTATAAACCTGGCATTTACAACATGAAGATCTATGCCTTTTTCTGCCAAAAAAGAAACTGCTTGCATTGCATATTTTACACAATTTCCATAGGTTATTACACAAATATCAGAAGAATCGGAGTTATTTAAAATTTGCCACTTGCCAAACTCAATTGTATCAGCAAATTGATCGCCAAAGTTAATTGATTCTCCTCGAGGATACCTTATAGCAAATGGGCCATAATTATTATTAATTGCAAACTTAAGCAAAGCATCCAATTCGGTTGCATCCTTTGGTGCAGTAATAACCATATTAGGCACTAAATTCAAGTAAGAAACATCAAATATACCTTGATGCGTTTCACCGTCATCACCCACTATCCCGGCCCTGTCAATAGCAAATACAACATTTAGTTTTTGAAGCGCAATATCATGAATGATTTGATCATAGGAACGTTGTAAGAATGTAGAGTAAATAGCAACAATTGGCCTCATACCAGATATAGCAAGCCCCCCTGCAAATGTTACGGCATGCTGCTCTGCTATACCCACATCAAAAACCCTATCTGGAAAACTAATTTTAGCTTTTTCAAGACCTGTTCCTATAAGCATTGCAGCGCTTACAGCTGCAACCTTAGGATTATCCTGCATAATGTTAATTACGCTATTTCCAAAAACTGATGAATAACTGGATCGTTTATTTTTTTCTAGTGTTTCGCCGGTTTTTATATCAAAAGGACCAATACCGTGAAATTTTGATGGGTTTTCTTCAGCGAATTTATAACCCTTGCCTTTTTTTGTCAAAATATGTACAAAGACAGGACCTCTTAAATTTTTTACATTCTCAAATATCGTAACTAGATCTTCTATGTTTTCACCATCAACTGGCCCAAAATACTTAAAGCCAAATTCTTCAAAAAGCAAACCCGGTGAAAAAAATTTAAAAGACTCTTCAATTTTCTTAGCCAACTTTAAAGCCGGCTCGTTTAAGACAGGAAAACCTTTAATAGCTTTCTCAATTTCTCTTCTTAATGTATTGTATGTAGGACCTGTTAATCTTTTTGTTAGATAGGTAGATATTGCACCTAATGATTTAGATATGGACATCTTATTATCATTTAAAACAACAATTAAATTTTTATCAAGCTCACCGGAATTATTCAGTGCCTCAAAAGTAATTCCACTTGTAAGCGCTCCATCGCCAATAACAGCTATAACTTTACTCTTGATACCTAGGAGATCATTTGCTGTTGTCATACCAAGTGCAGCGGATATAGCCGTGCTTGCATGACCTACATTAAAAGTATCGTACTCACTTTCAGTAATCTTTGGAAACCCACTCAAACCAGCGTATGTTCTTAGCGTTTTAAATTGTTCTCTTCTACCAGTAATAATTTTATGTGCATACGCCTGATGTCCTACATCCCATACAATTTTATCTTTAGGTGTATTAAAGACATAATGTAGAGCTAAAGTAATCTCCACAGCACCCAAAGAAGAAGCTAAGTGGCCACCATTTTTTGACGTAACATCAATAACAATATCTCTTATTTCACTTGCAAGAACGTTTAAATCTCTTATTTTGAGCTGTTTTAAATCATTTGGTGTATTAATATTTTCAATCATTTATATTTTTTTAAATAAACTTTTGCTTGCTTTGCTTCTTGCGAATTTGGATACGTTTTTATAACTTTTTCTAAAAGAAAACGTCCATCTATTTTATCGCCTAAGTTAATAAATGACAAAGCCTCTTTTAGCATAGCTAAACTTGCAAACTTGCTTTTTGGGTAAGCATTCACAATTTGGTCAAAATTAATTATAGCTTTATCGTATATTTTCAAATTATAATAGCTATCGGCAATATAAAAAAGTGCCTGATCGTTTAATTTTGAATTTTTATAAGTTTTTTGAAAATTACTAAAGGCCTTGATAGCTTGATTGTACCCTTTAGCATCAAATAGTGCTTTTGCTTTTTTAAAATCAGCTTCTTCTGGCGAAACTGGCAATGCTTGAGGCGATACTTGATGAACGCTAGCTTGAGTAGATGATGATGATGATAAAGGCTGAGCAGATATCTGCTGTTTTAGAGCATTTACTTCTGCATCTAATTTATCAAGTTTTCCTTTAATTTCAGGCGAAGCACCGCTGCTTGTTTGAATACTTTCTATTTTTCTAGCTAAATCATCTATTTTACCTTTCAATTCGCCATACTTTACAAGCAAATCCTCTATTTTTAAGTACAAGCTAGCTTGATTAGACTGAAGCGTCTTAATATCCTGTGTATTTTTTGATATTTGTTCTAATTGAGAGCTATATGGATTTTCTTGAGCAAAAGCACTACATGACAAACTAAGCACCGCAACCAAAACTATCAAAACCTTTTTCATAGTTTTACCTTAAAATAAAGTTATTTTGATAGTATTACAAATTGATCATTTCTATTTTTAGCCCAAGCGTATTCGTTTTGTGCCGGATCCACTGGTTTTAGCTTACCATTGCTCAGCGTTTCAATTCTGTCTGCTGATATTCCATGCATTACAAGATAATTCTTTGCTGAGTCTGCCCTTCTTTGGCCTAGGGCTAGGTTGTAGGCTTCCGTTCCGCGCTCGTCGCAGTTACCTTCAATTTTAACTTTGATATCAGGGTGTTTTGCCATATAGTCTGATATGCCGTCTAAAGATTTTGGCACATCCTGGTTAATGCCCCATTTGTCAACATGGACTAGGTTCGATTTGTCAAAATTAAAATGGATTCTTTGAAAGATCTCTTTCATGACCTCCTCTTCATTTACCTGTGGCTGAGCTACTGGTGCGGGTGCTTGCTGTTGTACCTCCTGTTTTACTGGCGCTGGTGCTTCTGCTACGGGTTTCTTTGGTGTTGTGCAGCTACAACTATAAGCCAAAAAAGATGCACTAACAATTGCTGCGAGCGAAAGATAAGTCTTCTTCATAATAATACCTCCTCTCAATTTATTTTTTTACTTACGTCTAAACCACCAAAATCAGAATACAACTTATTAGCGCCAATTGCAAGTGAAAAGTTACCGTTAATTGTATTAATTATATATATTCCTTCTTTAGAGTCAATACTACCGTATACAGCAATGTACCTTGAATCATACGACCAGCTAGGAGAATCAAGATAATAAGAGCTGATTATGTTTTCACTGTTCCCACCATTTATTCCTATTATATTTAAAGCAAAATTAGAACCTGCACAAATATAGGCTATCTTTGTACCATCCGGAGAAACAGCTGGCGATTGCGAATTTTGACAATCGTAGGTTAATCTATTTGAAACTCCTAAACTTAAATCAAGAGAATAAATTTGAGGCGATCCTTCAGAATTTGAAACATAAACCATTTTTGACAAGTCAGGCGTAAAATAAGGAGAGATGGTAATACTATGATTATTAGTCAACTGTTTTACAATTTGACCAGATTTATTAACCAAAAAAATATTTATATTGGAGTTTTTATTTATAGATACTGCATAAAGACCATCTTTATAATAAGTTGCATTTTCGCTAAAATTTGAATTTGAGGATAAATTAGTGATATGACTACTTGACAAATTTAATAAATACACACTTGGGTAATTATTTAAATATCCAGTAAAGCTCACTTCATTGTTGGTTACCCACATCGGAAGTAATAAATTGCTATTGTAATGCGTAATTTGTTGAATATTTTCGCCATCAAAATCCGCGATATATAAATTCTTAACTTTCTTGTTTCCTGCTGAAAATATAATCTTACTTTCAAATGGACCATATATACCAGTATCATATAACATAAAATTGTCCACTAACTTATGCGAAACCCATGCAAAGTTATTAGATGTTATTTTAGTATTTATAACAATTTTTTGGTTTGTTACATTGTAAACTTTTGCATCTAAAACAACATTACTATTGCTTTCACTTACACTGCCAAAAACTGCATAATTGCAACCACTAACATTAGAAGGATTGCTGAGCGTTGTATTAATATCATTTACCTGATAAAAACCACTCATATTTAAATCTCTAACTATTACGCTTTTGACTTTTTGGGCTAGTACGGGATTGGAAGATTCGAGATTATAAACATTTATCAATATTTTTTGATAATTTGGGTTTGTGATATTTAGCTCATAATTTTGAGCATACGATACACCGACAAAAGTTAAGAAAAATGCAAAAAATAAAAATATAGCTTTTTTCATCGTATCCTCCTTACTCTTTTATAAAGAAATTTAAAACTAAGTCAAGAGTATTTCGATTATTTAAATAGCGCTTTGGGACTGGAGGAAGTGTAGAGTTATTTATCGCGGTTATAACAGTTCTATCATAATAAGGATTGCCACTTGATTTGACAATGCTTGCATTAATAATCTTACCATTTGCATCAATAACAATTTTAACACGCGTTACAAGTTTGTTGTTTGGTATTAAATTTTGATCCATAAACCAATTTGAATGAATTATACCTTGCACTACAGATAAATAATCAGAAAAAAGCTTATCTTGATTACCTACGCCACTGCCTTGTGCTTTAATATTGCCCACACCAGATTGAGTTTGAGAATTTTCTTTAAGTTGTTGGGCAATTTCTCTAATTTTATTTTCTAGCATAGCTTCTTTCAATTGCGTAATTTTTTCCTGCAGAGCTTTTGCTTTTAATTGCTGAATTTTATTTTGTATATTTTTTTGTACTTCTTTCTGATTAACTGTTTTAGGTTTTGGAACCATTTTTTCAACTTTTCTCGGCTCTATTGTCGGTTTTTCTGTTATCTTTTTTTGTTCTTGTTTAACTTCCTTTTTTTGTGGGATTGCCTCTTGAGCTTTTTTAATTTCTTTATTTATTTTTGGTGGCAGTGTTGTAGCAGGAGTTGGTATTTCTTTAGGTGATGTAGTTAAGGGCTGTATAGTATGCTGGTTTCCTGCCCTACCCTCACCTGGCGTAAGCAAACTAACCGTATAAGTTGGCAAAGTATGCGTTACAATATTCCTAAATAATAAAAATAACAATCCGATAATTATTATATGTATAGCTAAAGATAATACAAAACTAATTAGTTTCATCTATGTTTTATTAGATTTATTAGTTGTTGCAAGACCTACTTTCTCAATACCGCTTTGTTTGGCTATATCAATTATTTTTACCACAAGCCCATATTCTATAGCTTTGTCTGCTTCTATTATAACTTCATTTCCGTGATTATTTTCAAATGCTTTTTTTAAGCCGTCTAAATCTGTTTGCTGTTTATTCAGGTATATTCTTCCCTGGTCATCTACGCTTACGATCAAATCTTTTTTTGTAATGTTGGTGCTACCTGAGTGCGTTTTAGGTAAATTTACTTTTATACCTTTAACTAACATTGGCGTTGTAACCATGAATATAACAAGCAATACTAACATTACATCAACTAGAGGCGTTATGTTAATATCAGAAAAAACTCCTTTAGAGCTATTTAACTTCATTCAATTGCCTCAAGAAAATTCTCTGTTTCTCTAATTATAGAAGTATACAGAGAATATAGGAGATTGTAGCCAATTACAGCCACCACAGCAACAAATATACCCGCTGCAGTCGTAATCAATGCTTCAGATATTCCTGGTGCCACCACACTTATACTTGTTGAATCGGATAAGCCAATATTTCTAAATGCGTTTATTATGCCCCAAATAGTTCCAAACAACCCAACAAAAGGCGCAGTTGCTCCTACAGATGCCAGTATACTAAAACCTCTTTCTAAGTGATTCACTTCTTTTGTTAAATAAGCTTTCGAAACAGAAAGCGATTGTTTGCTCAACATGTAAATTTTAGCATTTAAAGATTCATTTATGCGAGCAAAACTATTCAATGTACTTTCGCTTTCACCATCAATAAACCTCTCTAAAAAAACGTTATTTCTTGTTTTTAAAGAAGATAATTGGATCCATTTATATATCATTATAGTCCACGAAATAATCGACATAATAAGTAAAACACCAAGGACAATAATTGCAATAGCGCCAATGTGTTCAAATCCAATACTTGAAGACATTATTTTTCTCCTTCAAACAAAACATTTAATATGTATTTGTACTTTAATAGGTCCTTATTGATATTTTCATATTCTGATGTGTTAGGCTTTTCTTCATTAAGTTTTGATTCGAGTTCACTTAACGCTTTATTTGCCTCTTCTTTGGTAACATTGTCTTTTGTAAAAACTTCATCACATAGAATATTTGCAACATTGTTATCAAACTCTAAATAACCACCGGCCACAACATATTTATCCTGTAAATTATCATAAAAAAGCTTAACAACACCTACATCCAAAATGCTTATAAAAGGAACGTGGTTTGGCAAAACACCAAACTCACCAACAATTCCTGGTGCTATAACCTGGTCAACTTCTTTGCTTACTATCAATTTTTCAGGTGTAACTATAGTACAATTTATCTTTTCCATAATTACCCCTTAAGTGTTTTTGCTTTTTCTACAGCATCTTCAATTGTACCAACAAGGTAGAATGCCTGTTCTGGTAAATCATCGTATAAACCATCAATGATGCCTTTGAAACCTTTTATTGTATCTTGTATTTTAATATACTTACCTTTCATGCCTGTAAACGCTTCTGCAACGAAAAATGGCTGAGAAAGAAATCTTTGGATCTTTCTCGCTCTTATAACAATAAGTTTGTCTTCTTCTGATAATTCTTCCATACCTAGTATGGCTATAATGTCTTGCAATTCTTTGTATCTTTGGAGTATTTCTTGAACATTTCTTGCTACCAAATAGTGTTCTTCTCCAAGCACATATGGATCAAGAATTCTTGATGTAGAATCCAGTGGGTCAACTGCTGGGTATATACCAAGCTCAGCAAGACGTCTTGAAAGAACAGTTGTAGCATCAAGATGAGAAAACGTAGTAGCGGGTGCTGGGTCTGTTAAGTCGTCTGCTGGGACGTATACAGCTTGAACTGATGTAATTGAACCATTTTTTGTAGAAGTAATGCGCTCTTGAAGCTCACCCATGTCTGTGCCTAGTGTTGGCTGATAACCTACAGCAGAAGGTATCCTACCTAAAAGCGCAGAAACCTCGCTGCCTGCTTGAGTAAACCTAAATATATTATCTATAAACAATAGAATATCTAGTTTACTAGCATCTCTAAAATACTCAGCTATCGTAAGACCCGTTAAACCAACACGAGCCCTTGCTCCAGGTGGCTCGTTCATCTGTCCATACACAAGCGCTGTGTTTTTTAATACACCTGATTCTTTCATTTCATTCCATAAGTCGTTGCCTTCTCTTGTTCGCTCACCAACACCGCAAAATACTGAATAACCACCATGCTGCATAGCAACATTATTAATAAGTTCCATAATAAGCACAGTTTTACCCACGCCAGCGCCACCAAATAAACCTGTTTTTCCACCTTTTGCGTACGGACAAAGCAAATCTATAACTTTAATGCCTGTCTCAAACATTTCGCTGGTTGTAGACTGGTCTTCAAGTGGGGGTGAATCTCTATGAATAGGCCATCTTTCTTTAACATCAACCACTCCTAGCTCATCCACTGGATCACCCACAACATTAATTATCCTACCAAGCACTTCTTTGCCGACTGGTGCAGTTATATAGCTGCCTGTATCAATAACCTCTATTCCTCTAACAAGGCCATCTGTAGAATCCATTGCGATTGTTCTTACCCTGTTTTCACCTAAATCCTGAGCTACCTCCAAAACAAGATCAGAAGCAACATTTTCAATAAATTCTTTTTTTATTATCAATGCATTATAGATAGAAGGGACTTGGCCCTCGGGAAACTCAACATCAACTACAGCGCCTAAAACCTGAATAATTTTACCTTTATTCATACCCTTTACTCCTTTTTTATTTCATTGCTTCTATGCTTGTTGTTATCTCTATTAGTTCTTTTGTAATGGCAGCTTGTCTAGCTTTATTATAAAACAATGTTAACTTTTTAATCATATCTTGGGCATTCTTTGTAGCTGCTTCCATAGCAAGCATTCTGGCTGCATATTCGCCTGCAAGCGACTCTAAGAAACTATCATAAAGTGACATGTAGACATACTTTAACAGTATTTCATCCAAAACCGCTTCTTTAGAAGGTTCAAATGTAAATTTTTCGTATTTTTGCTCTCGATCATCTTCACTTTCAAAACTAATAGGCAAAACTTTCTTAACAGTAGGTCTTTGAACAAGCATATTTACAAACTTATTGTATATAATGTAGACTTCGTCTGTTTTTTCATCGAGAAAATCTTTAATGGCGACACTCATAATCTTTTTTGCATCAATAAACCTTGCTTCATTTTTGAGCATACCTGTGTAGAAATGCTTTGTTTCTAAGCCTTTAAAGTGAAAATAATCGTAAACTTTTTTACCTATAACTGTTATAGACACAGACTTATTCTTAGATGAAATGCTTTTTACTAGATTCTCTGTTTCTTTAATGATATTGTGATTAAAGCCACCGCATAGGCCTTTGTCTGATGCTACAACTATAATATCAACGGATTTCACATCCCTTATAAAAAGAAATTTATTTTCATACGGCGGTGTGTACTCAGACAAATACTGTATTATTTCTTCAAATTTTTCCATATATGGCCTAAACTGCAAAGCTGTATGTTGAATTTTTCTAAGTTTTGCAGCAGCTACCATTTTCATGGCTTTAGTTATTTGCTGTGTTTTGCCTATGCTGTTTATTTTTCTTTTAATATCCCTACTTGACATAATTTAACCTCAAGCCCTAAATATAGTTTTGAATTCTTCTAAAGCTTTATCCATTTTTGACTTTAGCTCGTCATTGATTGTCCTTTTATCTTTCAACTCTTGAAATATATCCGGATATTTGGTTTCAATAAACTTATAAAGCTCTTCTTCGTATTTTTTTAAAGCTTTATTTGGTAAATCATCTAAAAAGCCGTTATTGCCCGCATATATAATGAGTATCTGCTTATGAACCGTAATCGGGGCAAAAGGAGGCTGTTTTAACACTTCTACAAGCTTTGAACCTCGGTTTAGCTGTTGAAGGGTTAATTTGTCAAGGTCGCTTCCAAACTGAGCAAATGCTGCAAGCTCTCTGTACTGAGCAAGCGAAAGTCTAAGCATACCAGCAACCTGTTTCATAGCTTTAATCTGAGCTGCACCACCAACCCTTGATACAGACAGACCTACATTTACAGCAGGTCTAATACCTGCGTAGAATAAGTCTGCTTCCAAGAATATTTGACCGTCTGTAATAGATATAACGTTTGTAGGAATATAGGCTGAGATATCGCCTGCTTGCGTTTCAATAATTGGTAGGGCAGTTAGAGAACCTCCACCTAATTCATCCGACAATTTGGCCGCTCTCTCAAGTAGTCTTGAGTGAAGGTAAAATACATCACCTGGATAAGCTTCTCTGCCCGGTGGTCTTCTAAGCAGCAAAGACATTTGTCTGTATGCTTGAGCATGTTTGCTTAAATCATCGTATATCAATAAAGCGTGTTTTCCATTGTCCCTAAAATGCTCACCCATTGTAACGCCAGCATATGGGGCTAAATACTGTAGTGGGGCTGGATCTGAAGCAGTTGCTGCAACGATTGTGGTATATTCCATAGCGCCTAAATTTTCCAATTGCTTTTTCATTCGGGCTATAGTAGAGCGTTTTTGCCCAATGGCTACATATATACAGTAAACATTTTCCCCTTTCTGGTTAACAATGGTATCCAGCGCTATTTGAGTTTTGCCTACTTGCCTATCACCAATAATCAATTCCCTTTGGCCTCTACCTATTGGAATCATCGTATCTATTGCTTTGATACCTGTCTGAAGCGGCTCTTTTACGGGCTGCCTTTTAACAATACCGGGGGCTTTAATTTCTATCCTTCTATAGTGTTGAGAATTAATGGGACCCATACCATCAATAGGGTTTCCCAGTGCATCTACAACTCTACCAACTAGCGCATCCCCTACTGGCACCTGTGTAATCTTGCCGGTTCTTTTTACAGAATCACCTTCTTTAATGCCAGTATCTTCACCTAATATAACAGCACCTACATTATCTTCCTCGAGGTTTAGAGCCATACCAACTACGCCATTTTGGAATTCAATAAGCTCATTGGCCATAACATTTGTTAGGCCGTATATACGCGCTATGCCGTCACCAACGCTCAAAACTTTACCAACTTCGCTAACTTCAACAAAGTCTTTGGCTTGTTCTATTTCTTTAGCGATTATTTCACTAATTTCGCTAGGTTTGATATTCATCCATTCCCTCCTTGAGAAATGTTCAAATTATTTAGTCTATTGGCTATATTTGATAAGTAGGTCTTTATACTGCCATCGTAAATTTTACCTTCTATTTCAACTACAATGCCGCCTATTAAGTTTTTATCTGCAAAAAACTCAAAATCCAGCATCTTACCTGAGATTTTGGAAAAGATATCAGACAATACTTTTTTTTCATTGCTGACAAGCTCAATAGCGCTTGTAACTACAGCTTTTGCTTTGTTTTGGCTTTGAAGCATTAATTGGTTAAAACTATCGAGCACATCGAAAATAAGCCCTATCCTTCCGTTTATCACCATAAACTTTAGCAAGTTATAAACAACACCGTCTGAGATATCTTTGAGTATTGACAGCTTGTTTTCCATTGGATAAATAGAAACTTTCAACAATTCGAGCAATTTTTTATTTTCTTGAAACACCGCGCAAACTTTACTTAAATCACTATAAGCAGAGTCCAAACTAATAGACTTAAACTTGCAAACTTTTTCTAGAGCCCTTGCATACCTTAGAGAAATTATCTTATTTATCATACTCAACCCCGAAAGAATCAAAGTAGCGTTTGTTTATATTGCGCAGATCTTGTTCATTCAAAGATAAAAACTGCTGTCTTGCTTTTGCAATGGCTTTTGATATGATTTTCTCAATAAAGTTCTTGTAAGCTTTATTTAAAATCATAGCTTTTTCTTGCTCTATGCGCTTTTTAAAAATTTCTTCAAGCTCTTTTGCAGCATTAGCGTAATCCTCTTTCTCTTTTTCGCCCATTTGTTTGTAAATATTTATTATGCTTTCAACTTCACTTGAAAGTTTAGATAACAAACTTTGAGCCTCACTAAGCGCACTTTGAGCTTCTTCTTTGGCTTTCTTGGCATTTTCTATCTCTTCAAATATTTGTTTTTTTCGGTTTTTGAAGTAATTTACGATGGGCTTTCGCACAAAATAGACAATTAAAGCAGCAAAAATAATGAAATCGATAACACGCCAGACCATGTGTGCACTGCCTGCTTCGGATTGACTTGCAAAAGCAGCAATGGGCGTTGCAACTAAAATTACCAAAGAATAAATGAATTTCATGTCTAGCCCTCACTTTTTACAATATTTTTCAACAGAAGGCTCGATATTTGGTTCGCAATAGAATCGATGTTTTGAGCTTCTTTTTGTATATCTTGCTCAGTAGTGCTGGAAAAAGCCGCCTGTTCTTTCTTAAACAGCTCATTTATTTGAGAGAGTTTTTCTTCTTTTATCTTCTTAGCTTCTTCAAGCATAGAGTTAAATATCCTCTTGCCTTCTTCTTCTACATTGAGTTTTTCTTGATTGTACTGCTGTAGTTTTAGTTTTACTTCTTCTTTTAGCTTTTGACTTTCAGCTAACAAATTTGAAACAAACTCTTGCCTTTTTTTAATCATTTCAAGCACAGGTTTATATAAAAGGACATTGAGAATAAAAAGCAAAATGGTAAAACCAAGCATTTGTGCCAGTATAAACTGCCAAACCAAATTAACGCTTATCACGCGCACCTCCTTATCAAAAATCTGTGGTAGGTTACCAAATTTAAAAAAAAAAGTCAATTGTTATTTAATCGTGTTACGCCAAAATAAAAATGTCACCTTTACGGTAATGCTATAAAATATCCTTCTGGAATTTATTAACAAGGAGGATATAATGGCAAAGGACACTATCATGGCAACGCAAGGAGAACTGAACAGACTCCACGTAATTAAAAATGTTTTAGAAGGCAGCCTTACGCAAGGCAAAGCGGCAAAAATGCTTTCATTATCCGTAAGGCAGGTAAAAGGATTAGTTAAAAAAGTCAAATCAACCGGAGATATTGCAATTGTGCATTCCTCAAGGGGAAAGCCTTCACACAGAAAATTATCAGGCGAGATTAAAACAAAAGTGTTAAATTTGTACAAGGAGAAATATCCCGACTTCGGTCCGACTCTTTTTTGCGAAAAACTTCTCGAATATCATGACATAAAATTAAGCGACGAGACATTAAGAAAATGGTTATTGCAGGAGGGATTATGGAAAAGAAAGAGAAAAACAATAATCCGCAAACAGCTGAGGGAAAGAAAGCACTGCTTCGGCGAAATGCTTCAGCTGGACGGCTCTCATCACGACTGGTTCGAGGGCATAAGTGATAAATCCGTTCTTATATCTTTTATAGACGATGCCTCCGGTATGGTCTATGCAAGATTTTACGAATACGTTGGAACTATTCCCGCAATGAGCCTATTAAAGCAATATATTGAAGAATACGGTCTTTCCGATGAGCATTTACTCGGATAGGCATACCACATATAAATCGACCAATAAAAATAAAGAGTCCTTATCCCAGTTTGAAAGGGCTCTTTTTGAACTCGGAATAGAATTAATACATGCCAACAGCCCTCAGGCTAAGGGCAGAATAGAAAGATTGTTTAAGACACTGCAGATAGGTTAGTTAAAGAGATGAGATTAAAAAATATAAGCGATATTAATACCGTCAAATAGTTTTTTAAAAGAATATCTGCCTATTTTCAATGAAAGATTCGGCATCGTTCCCTTTGACGATACAGACGTAAATGTAAGGATAGACAAAACTGTCAATCTTGATAGTTATTTCTGCATTAAGCAGGAAAGAACCGTTAAGAACGACAATACGATATCCTATAACTCTAAGCTATATCAGTTAGAGCCTCTAATCAGGGCAAAAAAGGTAACGGCAGAAGAACATTTAGATAACTACTTGCATTTAAAATATAACGGCTCATATATTAAATACAAGGAGATAACAAAAAGGCCGGTTAAACTCATAGAGAAAGTAACTAAAATAAGAAAAAAATATATACCTCCTTCGGATCATCCGTGGAGAAAACCGTTTAAGGAATATTTTCAGGCGGCGGACGAAAAATGAATCCCTTCGCAAACTCTTTTTACTTGCGCTCAAAGAGTATTACTACTTAGTTTTCGTCCGCCATTAAACAAAGCTGAAAAGAGTTTAAAAAACGTCGGCATATTAATATTAATTTTAATTTTAACCAAAAGAAGACATTCCTATTTTGCCTTGACATTGTTAAAATTAAATTTGACTTCTAAAAAATTAATGTGATACAACACTAAATATAGGGTTAATACTGAGGAGGAAAATATGGCAAAAAACGCTATTTTTATCAGGACGCCCGAAATAAGCTGGACGCCCGCAAGTTCTATTTACGGCGAATCCGTATTGTACAACGGTAAAGAAATAGTTTTTGTAAAACAGTTGACTAACAGGCTTGAACAGGGAAAAGGAGTAGCTTATTTAATTAAACTCATCCCTCCTGAAAGCAAAATAATTAGAACGGTAGCCGTTGCCAGTTCAGACGAACACGTTTATATACTTGAAGGGGGATACTGTTACAGGAACGGAGAGCAAAGATTATTCCCCGGAGATTATGTATTGAATCCCGAAGGTCATCCGCATGCCGCTTTAGTTAATATTGAAACGGTGGCTCTTGTAGTATGCACTGGAGCAACGGACGAGGTAAAGGAAATTACTGTGATAGAACCGAAACTTTAATAAGGAACATCTTTCTCGTTTACGAGCATTTTTAAGTCGTTTAACAACTGAATCTGCATCCTTAAGGAAATAGTTTTTGCAAGAGGGAGTCTTTTCGCGGGAATAAAAAATAAAGGTGTCGAACATATCACAGAATTAAAGAAATTTGATACCTTTATTTTTTATTCCTTTTTCTTTAAAAAACGTCGGCATATTAATATTAATTGAAAGGTGGCATTGTTATTTAATCGTTTTTTTATATAAATTCTTTAATAGTAGCCAAAATAAATCTTTTGAGCTTTTTGCCCCTTTCAAATAATCAGCCAATACGCTTTCATTGCCTTTTGATAGTTTTGAAAAAACGAAATAAGGAAACTTTGCAACTATCTGGGATATATAGTAACTATACTTATTACCTTCTAAAATTTTGCTTGCAAGGCACACATAAGCTTCATAGGGGTTTTTAGGAAAACTCAAAATGGAAGCTGCAGCTAAATGGGCACTGTAAATTGCGTTATATATGCCTTCTAAACTAAAGGGGTCAGCTAAACATGCCGCGTCGCCAACGAGTAAAATATTACTTTTCCCTAAGTTATTTTTAGAAAAAGCGATAGGTATAAAATAACCTTTAACATCAAAAACATCATCTGTTTTATAATATTTGTAAAAAAGTTTGTTTATATTCTTTTTGGGTGATGCAATGCCACATGCTTGATTTTGAGGAAAAGACCAATAATAATTGATTTTCCCAAATCCTATGTCAACATTTATATAATCTATTAAAGTATTGCTTTTGCCTTGTAAAGTTTTTATTGTAAACTTTGGCTTTATATGCAAAATTTTTCTTACCGTTGAGTTTGCACCATCGGCACCTATTAGATATTTTGACTTGTAATGGTTCTTGCTAGTATATACTTCTATCATGGTATCATCGTAACTTAAGGCTATTAATTTTTCATTTTCAAATTTACAACCGCTTTTTACTGCGCTCTCAAGTAAGTAGTTGTCAAATACTTTTCTATCAACAAAATAGGCAAAAGGCTCTGTTGATTCTATACTCAAACAAGCACTTTTTTTATAGCTTAAAATAGCTTTAAAAGCTATTTTCTCTGACAAATCGCCAATATTTGGTATGTAATCGATAATTTTTGCAGAAACACAACCACCGCACAATTTAACTCTTGGAAAAGCTTTTGAATCAATAATTAAAACTTTATAGCCACATTGAGATAAAATTTTTGCAGCTGTAGAGCCCGCTGGGCCTGCACCTACCACAATACAATCATAAAACATAATTGATTTTTATACAATTATGATATAAAATGCAACAAGTTTTTTTGGAAGGTTAAGGTTGAATAGAAAAAAAGTTTTGATTTCACTATTAATAATAAGCATAGCTATCGTGCTGGGGTTGGCATATAGATTTTATAGCATCCATGTATGGAATCAAAATCCTTCCAAATACTACTATAAAGGCAATGCCCTATATACAGAGTATGACGCTTTTTACTACTCGTACTATGCAAAAGCTTTTAACGAAGGTCACTACAAGCCGCTAAAGCAAGATCCATTAAGGTTTTATCCTGATAAAATAGCTAC